>JAPSLU010000195.1 GCA_031180405.1 Bacillus sp. (in: firmicutes)
GTAAACTTTCCGCCATTGATTCGTAAGTTGCATTACAATCTCCACCCCAATGGACTGGGAATTGCTGACTACCTACAGCAGCTGATCTTGCGAAGACAGCAGCCTCTTGCTTTCCTTTTTCTCTCTCGAGTAAATCAAAAACAACTTTGTTATAAAGGTACGCATAATAGTTGTGCATACGCTGTGGGTCAGATCCATCAAAATATACAACATCAGTTGGGATTCTTTCACCAAAGTCTGTTTTAAAGCTATCTACGCCCATATCAATTAGCACTTTTAATTTTTCGCAATACCATTCACATGCGGCTGGGTTTGTAAAGTCCACAACACCCATACCAGCCTGCCATAAATCCCACTGCCATACATCATTGTTTGCTTTTTTCAACAAGTATCCTTTTTCGCAAGCTTCATCAAAGAGCTTAGACTTTTCGGCGATATATGGATTAATCCACACACATATTTTTAAGCCTTTATCTTTTAATCTTTTTAGCATGGCTTCAGGATCAGGGAATGCATCCTTATCCCATTCAAAATTACACCACTCAAATTCCTTCATCCAAAAACAATCAAAATGGAAAACACTTAATGGAATATCACGTTCGGCCATTCCATCAACAAAATGAGTAACAGTTTCCTCGTTATAGTCTGTTGTAAAAGATGTTGTTAGCCATAAACCATATGACCATGCCGGAGGAAGAGCAGGCTTTCCAGTTAATTCGGTATAATTCGTTAATACATCTTTAGGTGTATCTCCACCAACTAAGAAATACTCGATACATTCGCCTTCAACACTAAACTGTGTTTTTGAAACTGCTTCTGAGGCAACTTCAAAGCTTACTTTTTCCGGGTGGTTTACTAATACACCGTATCCCTTGTTACTTAAGTAAAATGGGATATTTTTATAGGACTGCTCTGAACTTGTACCACCATCTTCGTTCCAAATGTCAACAATCTGACCATTTTTAACGAAAGGAGTAAAGCGTTCACCTAGACCATAAATATACTCGCCAACACCAAGGTTTAATTGGCCTCGCATATAGCTTTCTTTCTTAGGGCCTTTAATCCATGCCACTCCTTTTGAGTCAATCGAGGTTAACACTTGATCTCCCTGAATAAATGTTATTTTAAAAGGCTTTTGTTGTATGTTTACGCTTACATTTCCGCTACTGAAAATGGTTTGCCCATCATTTTGCTCACACTCAAGCGGAATATGCTCATCTTTCACTTCAAAGTTCGGTGTTTGATTTATAGCACCTTTGTGATGCCAAGCCTTCACTTTAATCACATTTTTCATTGGAGATGATAATTGAATCGTTAAAGAAGGTAGATTTAAGGTATCACCTCTATGTTGAATATCTTTACAAGGTGCATAAAGTGTCACTATATTTTCATCTATCGCAACATCACGAACATTTCTTGGATGTTGAATATCAAAGCCTTCCCTTGTAAGCCAAAATCCATCAGTAAATTTCATATAAACACTCCTTGTATAAAACATTTGAACAACTTAAAATTGTCTATTGCTCACTTTTTAAACCATCTTATAATTAGAATTATAGTGATAAAAACAAAGCAATTCTTGCACAATTTCAACAATTAATTGTACAATTCTGATATATAGAGGAGATGATACTGTGAGTAAGCATAATCTGCTTGAGGATCGAGTACACGGAGATTCAATGTTTCCGTTTCGTATATACATGGTTGATTATCTAGATGGACAAGTAATTATTAATATGCACTGGCATCCTGAATTGGAGTTTATTTATGTAGAAAAAGGACCGATAAATGTGCAAGTGGGAACAAAACAGTATCTTTTAGAAGAAGGTACCGGGTGCTTCATTCCTAGTCAACAATTACACGGAGCATACCCTTATCGCAATAAACCATTTAAGCTTCATGCTATTGTCTTTTCAATCGATATGTTACGGAGCTTTGGCTATGATTTAATAGAAAACCATTACTTAAAAGCGATAAAAAACTTTTCTTTGGTCCACTCCCTGCACATTACACCCGAAACAAGTGAAGAGCGAATTATGTTAACAACAATCATCAATATGATAAATACTAATTCAACTAGAGAAATTGGCTATGAATTAAAAATGAAGGGTTATTTATTTTTACTGTTTGCAGACATCTTAAAAAAACAAGCCTGGATTCATAACGAGGAAGTCACACAAAAAGATTTAACCAAAACTGAGCTATTAAAGATAGTACTCCAATATATTGATCAAAATTATCAACATAAACTAACCGTTTTAGAACTCGCTTCTCAAATTCAAATGAGCGAAGGACACTTTAGTCGATTTTTCAAATCGTTAGTTCGCATGACACCGATGGAATACATCAACACCATTAGGATAAGTAAAGCTTGTACCTTATTACAAAAATCAGACCGGAAATTGCTTGATATTTCAATGGACGTAGGGTTTCAGAATCAAAGCTACTTTATCCGGTTATTTAAAAAGCAAAAAGGGTGCACACCTAGGGAATATAAGACATTAAATGAAAGTTAGTTTTAATAAAAAAACGCCTATTTGTTCTCCCTCGCTTTTATCACACAAAAAACATCCACAAATAAAAGACCAAATCATTAGAATTGGTCTTTTATTTGTGGATAGGTGATCGGCATCCAGCTCCACAATCTTACTATTTTGCAAAAAAGTAAGATGACTAGCCCCTCGATGTTCAATGTAGAATTGAAGACAAAGAACGCCTGCTATTCTACATCATAATCATCTTATTGTCCGAGGACAATCAAGGCGCTTGCCCCGTTTTTCTTACCTATTTTTAAACCTCATCACAAGACTGTTAAGATCTTCGGATAGCTTTGAAAGGTGTTCTGCATTTCCAGCTATCTCTTCCATTGAAGTACTAGTTTGCTGAATGGAAGCAGCCGTTTGCTCAATTCCTGCGGCTGATTCTTCTGAAATAGCAGCAATGTCTCCGATTGAACTATTCATTTTTGCGCATTCCTGGTCTATATCACTTAGTCTTATCGCTACACCTTGAATTTTATCGACAACTTCAGTTATCGATACGTGGATTTTATCAAATGTTTTTCCAGTTGTTTCGATATCCTCTGTTCCTTTTTCTACTTCACGATATCCCTCTTCAAGTGAGGAAACCACGTTATTTGATTCTACTTGAATGTTATTAACTATTCCCGTTATATCTGATATTGATAGGGAAACCTGTTCGGCTAATTTTCGTACTTCACTTGCTACAACAGCAAATCCTTTTCCATGCTCGCCTGCTCTTGCTGCTTCAATTGCTGCATTTAGTGCAAGTAAATTCGTTTGTTCAGCAATTGATTGAATAACGCCCACTAATTTAGATATTTCTTTCGATTGTTGATCTAATTTTTTCACTTTTTCGACTGATATTTTAACAATATCATTAATCTTACCCATCTGATTAATAGAAGATTTCATTAAATGACCACCTTCTTCTGTTAACATTTGCACAGAAACAGAAGAAAAAACAATGGTTTCACCGAATGTATTTGACTCTTTAATTTTATCGGCAAAAGTACCCATCGTTTCAGCTAACTCAGAAGAAGCGTTTGCTTGTGATTCAGAACCAATTGATAATTCCTGCATTGTGGCTGCAACCTGGGTTCCACTTTCCTTTACTTCATTTGCAGATTGAGTTAATACTTCACTTTGACTTGATACTGTTTCAGAAACATTGGAAATTTGTTTGATCATATCTCGTAAGTTAAAAAGCATCTTATTCATAGCAGAACTTAATTGACCTAACTCATCTTTACTATCATAATCACTCTTTTCAACTAATAAATTTCCATTAGAAATTTCTGTTGCCATATGAATTACATTATTTAATGTTTTTTGAATAAGGCGATTTATCATAATAGCTATGAATAAACCTAGTACGATCGAGATTCCGATGGAGATGAATAAAATAAGAATGGACCGATTTACACTATCCTTTGTATCTTTTAATGCTTGTTGATGGGAATTATTATTAATCTCTCTTAATTCCCCTAAATACCTTACTGCTTCATTACTTAATGCCTGTGTAAAATCACGATTCGACTTAATATTATCTGAATTTCCTTGATTCACATCTTTAACCAGTTCATTTAAAAATACCTCATTCATTTTTGAGTCACTATTCTGAATGTATGTGAATAGTTCAACTTCAGCATCTGTATCAATGGAGGATTTAAGCTCTTCTTGAAGATCATTGAACTCCTTGCGTTTTTCCTCGTAAGCTATCACGAATGTTTCCTCGGGTGAATTAATATAATCCGCAATGATTACATTTTTCTCTCTAAACATTGACATCATTTCAGTCGTTTTTATAGCTCTGTCTCCTCTTCTCTCAAGTGCTGATAGTTGCTCTTTAATATTTTGCATCTCATTAAAAATAAAAAGAGAAGAAATAATAAATAAAATGAGTGAAAAAATGAGTGCTAGGCTATATTTCCAACCTAGCTTTAGATTTCTTAATCGTTTTATAAACATAGAATGGCCCCCAAATAATAAAAATATTACTCTATTACTATCGGCTATTATTGTAAGCACTTTAATAGGTAGGCAGAATTAAATTTAAAGGGACAGAGGGACAGGTTCCCCGACCCACAAAAAAGAGGGACAAGGTGCCTGTCCCCTTGTCCCATTTAACCTGTAAAATTATTTCTCGACTGGATAATCAACGACAATAACGTCCTCAATAACCCCTTCCAAAGATTGAACAAATTCTTGGTGAACGGGATGGGGACCGTATTCATCTAATGATTCTTTATTCTTAAACGTTACTCGGAGTCCTAACGTATATCCGTTGATTCTTTCCTTTTCTTCAGTAACATTAATACCTGCGGTTAATTCTACTATTCCAGGAATTACGTCTTTAAATGCTTTTAATTTTCCTAACAATTCTTTCTCTTTTTCTGAAGTTAGGCTGTTATTGAATTTAAAAAACACCAAATGTTCATACATAACATATCATCCTTTCAATCTATTAAACTCACTAACAAATTCTATAAACAAGTAGGTTTCTCCTTTTAGCCTATTAGTCTTTTAATCATTCATTAATTTATAACCGGAGAAAATGAAAAAAATAAAAGTGCAAGCTTCTTGATCAGCCTCGGGTAATAGCTGATTTAGAATAGAAGGTTTTCCTTGACTCCAATATTGGCAAGAGCATAGTTTTTCTTATACTATCATCCGTAAAATCATTCTTTTCTAATAGTAAAAAAAAGCTACCAACTCCCCGAAAAACAGTTGGTAACCTTTCTCACCCATATTATTTTTACCCTTTAACACGACCAATTGATAACCCTTGCCCAACTGGCAAAATAATTGAGTCTAAATTAGGATCATTCGCCATACGCAGATTAAAAGCTCGCATGTTTTCAGTACGTAAATCATCATGAGAGGCGTCGTATACCCGTCCGCTTTGCAAAACATTATCCGCAACTATCAGTGCACCTGGATTGGCTAATCGTAAGGATCGTTCTAGATAATTCGGGTAGTTCTCCTTGTCCGCATCAATAAAGATGAAATCAAATTTTTTCTGCTGTACTTCGATTTGATCTAAACTCTTTAAGGCTTCTCCTGTATAGTAGGTTACCCGTTCACCAAAACCAGCTTTAGTTAGGTTATCATGTGCCAATTGAGTGTATTTTTGTTTTAACTCTAAAGAGGTTAAATGACCATCTTTTCCAAGTCCACGAACAAGGCAGATTCCACTATATCCTCCTAGTGCGCCAATTCCAATATTTCTTTCGCCCCAGAGATTTTCACTAATAATGTAAGAAGCTTTCCGATCTCCGGAGGAACAGATATATTTCTTATTCCATTATCATAAATACTTTCCAAGACCTGATCTAACGCCGCATCATTTTTCGTAAAAAGAGACTGAATATATTCTTCTACATTCATAATTTTCCCTCCTGAACTTAACTTAGTAGAACTAATCAGGGAAATATCACTTATGGTAAGGACTTTATTTTTTCTTGAATCGGCGTCCTTTCTTTAGGACTATTTATTTCTTCTGGATAACCTACACCAAATACTCCAATCACATCATATTCATTTGACACACCTAGAATTTCACGGTTCTTTTGAGCATTTCCCATTGATGACCAAAATGTTCCTACGCCTTCTTCCCATGCAGCTAAATTAAAGTTTTGAACAAAGCATGCAGTAGCAAGTGCATTTTCTTCTGTTTCAATTTTTGTAGCACCATGTTTAGATAATACGGCAAGTACAACAGGAGCATTGAAGAAGTTTGTTTTATGATTCAATTCTGCTCTTGTCTTTGGACCAACCAAATACACTTCCCATGGTTCGGTCATCTTATGATTTGGAGCCATTGTACCAGCTTGTAGCCATTTGTTAAGTTGTTCCATACTTATTGGATCTGATTTGAAGTTTTTTATATTACGTCGAGAATTGATAATTTCTATGATACTCATTAATTGTTCCTCCCTATAGTTCAATCATTTTCCCGTAAAAAATGTACTGTTAAAAAGTAATCATTAGTCAATGAAAATAGTAATGGAATTACATTTTTTTACGAAAGAGGCAGCAGCTTACAGCACAGGGTTTACTATTATTTTATATAGCGACCCTATATATATATCTTATAAAAAGTAACGTACATACATTATGCTATTTTCCCTGTGGTTTTAGATAGCCTGTCATCTTCTTCATAATCTCGACAAGTGTCACCTGCTCCTCTAGTGTTAGTTCATTAAATGGACCAGATAGTAGCTCCACTTGGGCATTTTTCATTCTAGTTATCGTTTCCCTACCCGCTTCGGTTAAGTTAACAATTCGAGTTCTTGCATCATACTTATCTGGTTCACGATATACCATTCCTGCTAACTCTAATCGATCAATCATTTGAGACATGGAACTCGAACGTACTTCTAGTCTCTCTGCAAGCTGACCAATCGTACTACCATCGTGTTTCCACAGAAAACGCAGAATTAACCATTGTGTTTTCGTAATCTCCGTTGCGTCTTGGTTACTCCATTGATTACGCTTCATAAATCGACCAATCGCTTGAAAACTGTCAACAAATTGTTCTAGTTGTTTGTCACGTGATTCCATTATTATCCACCTCACAATTAAATTATATAGCGACCCTAAATAACTGTCAATACATAAATTAATGGTTGGTGCACGGTGAATTTATACCAATCCTCATCTTTTTAACCACTTAATGACCTATGTTCAAAATGGATCCTTTCCTTTATCTCACTTACCCTCGTCGCCTGCCTGTAACTAAGCATCATTCTAATTCAGTGTCTATGTAAGAATAGGGACAAAGGGACAGAAAACCTGTCCCTTTGTCCCTCTAATTTGGTTCTACATGTATATGAACATCATGTACTCCATAATTTCTTGTCATAATTTTTTCAACTTGGGTAGAAATATCATGTGCCTTGGTTATGGTTAATGTTGAATTTACGAGAATGACAACATCTATGACCTCATTATTACCATAGTTTCTACCTTTGATTTCTTTAATACCCTTTACCCCTTCTACGCTTAAAATCACATCCTGATAATGTACTAGCTTCGTTTGATCAAATCCATCAGAAAGCTCATGTGATGCTAGCCTGAAGATATCCCAAGCTGTTTTACAAATTAAGATTCCTACTACAATAGCGGTAATCGTATCAATCCAAGGCATATTTAATTGAGAGCCAACGATTCCGATTGCTGTGCCAATGCTTACCCATGCATCAGAAATATTGTCTTTTGCTGCCGCCATCACAGCTTTACTATTTATCTTAACAGCCAAGTGCTTGTTATAACGATAAACGGCATACATAACAAGTGCGGAGAACAACCCTACATATGCGGCTAAAATATCTGGTGACTCTTTTCCACCTTGAAAAAAGGAACGAATACCATCTGTTATGACTTGAAGACCCACTACCGCCATAATAAAAGAGGCAACCATTGAGGCAATCGTTTCACTCTTCCAATGTCCATACCCATGGTCTTCATCAGGTGGTCTTTGCGATAACCTAAGGCCAATAAGTACAGCAATTGACGCAATAATATCTGTTGAATTATTTAAGCCATCTGCTCTCAAAGCATCTGAGTTGCTTATGTATCCAATTACTAGCTTTAGAATAGAGAGACATATATAGGCAACGATACTTAACATTGCTGCACGCTCACCTAATTTAAGGTTCTTATACTTTTCTTCTTCCATTTTTAGTACCCTCCTATAGCACTTGATTATCATAGCAACTCCTACTTGGGTGGGTCTAGAGCAATCTTTTTGCCTTCTTTTATATAAATATGAAGAACGAAAGAATGTTGAATGAAGGAAAATTTGCTCAGCAATAGTGGCGAGAGCAGGTATAGTAGCATGATATAAATAGTTAGTTTAAGAGTCCCTTAAAAGAGAGAGCTATACTGTCCTAAATATCGGCAAGCTCAAACTCTTTGTTCCATAGTACTTTTTAATAA
>JAPSLU010000196.1 GCA_031180405.1 Bacillus sp. (in: firmicutes)
GTAAGAGAGAATGTGTTAGCTCCAACGCCTAGACTTTGGGGCATAAGAGGTAAAGAGAATGAAGATAAAAGCGTTTTTCTATTCCTGACCGTCTTATGCCTGCCATGTCTGACCAATGCGCTAATGCTTTTTAAATTTGTTCTAAAACATTTACTGTTTGTCCACATTGTTGAAGGGCTGTTTCAACAGAGTGAAGAGAGCTTTCAATCTTTTCGCGGTTTTCACCTTTTTCTACTGTTTGTAAAGCACTTTGTAATGATTCTCTAGCTGTTTCTAACGCAGAAACAGAATCTTGAACAAAACCTCTAGCGTTTTTTTGCATCCTAATTCCTCCTTTTTGATTCATCTTAGTTTGTGAATAAATTTAAAAAATATGTTAGTTTCTGCTTATTTTGGAATCAAAAAAAGGCAGAAAGGTTCTGCCTCTGTAATAACCTTATTTAGTTCATTAAATGTTCCCTTTGTAAAACCTCTGTAACTGATTTGTATACATAGCCCAGGTCGTCGGCAACTGCTTTATACGTGATTTCCCCATCCATCACATTAACTCCAGCTTGAAGGGCAGGGCTTTCACTGAAGGCGCGGTACGCACCTGAATTAGCGATTTTTAATGCATAAGGGACTGTGACATTTGTAAGTGCGATTGTTGATGTGCGGGGAACAGCTCCTGGCATATTGGCAACAGCATAATGTAAGACCCCATGCTTCTCATATGTTGGGTTATCGTGAGTTGTAGTATGATCAACTGTTTCAACAATTCCTCCTTGATCGATTGCAACATCGACAATGACAGAACCTGGTTTCATTGTTTGGACCATTTCTTCAGTAACAAGAGTGGGTGCCTTTGCTCCTGGTATTAATACCGCACAGATAAGCAAATCAGCTTCAGCAACTGATGTTGCAATGTTCATCGGATTTGACATTAATGTTTTAATTTGAGTACCAAAAATATCATCTAACTGACGTAAACGATCGGCACTTAAATCAATAATCGTCACATCAGCTCCAAGGCCGATCGCCATTTTGGCAGCATTTGTTCCAACAACACCACCGCCAATAATAGTCACTTTTCCTCGACTAACGCCGGGTACCCCCGAAAGTAAGATTCCCTTACCACCTTTAGGTTTTTCGAGGAATTGTGCCCCAATTTGTGCTGCCATACGTCCAGCAACCTCACTCATCGGTGTAAGCAATGGGAGTGAACGGTTAACGGCCACTGTTTCATAAGCTATCGCTGTCACACCACTATCTTTTAATGCTTGGGCCAAATTTGGCTCAGCAGCTAAATGTAAATATGTGAATAAAATTAACCCTTTTCGAAAATATTTATATTCAGATGGAAGAGGTTCTTTAACTTTCATAACCATTTCGGCTTCAATCCATAATTTTGCAGCTTCATCAACAATTTCTGCACCAGCTAATACATAATCTTCATTTTCAAATCCGCTTCCAACGCCTGCTTGGTTTTCAATTAACACACGATGACCAAATGCTACTAATTGTGTCACTCCACCCGGTGTTAACGCAACTCGATTTTCATTATTTTTCAATTCCTTAGGAACCCCGATTATCATAAATAAACCTTCCTCCTTTTAAGCCAGTGTTTAAGTGGTTTCTATTTATTAATGCTAGTATAAATAAAAAACATATAAATATCTTTGTTTAAAAGTGAGAAAGGTTTTGAACTTGTTTGTGAAAAATCACAAAGACATATGTTCTAGTTTTAGATGCAAGTAGATTGTGATTTTTTGATTCATGTTTTTAAGGTTTAATTCACCAATTTCTGAAATCCTCTTTAGTCGATAGTTTAAGGTGTTTATATGAATGTTTAATGCTTTTGAGGCATCATGAACATTACTATCATGGTCAAGGAACATTTCTAGTGTTTGAACAAGATTTGTGCTATGACGTTGGTCGTACTCCTTCAATTTTGTAAGTGAATAATGGTGATGACCAGATTCTTTTCGTTGATCAAATAAAATATTTAGATACTGATAAAATCCTAGCTCCGTGAAACTAGTTAAATCATATGTTTCAGTAGGGAAACGCTTCTTTAATGAGTGTACGGCAATTGCTTCTTTATAGCTCTTTTCAATATAGATAGGTTCAGTGAAAATTCCTCCAATGCCTGCGGTCACATTTTTAAACGCATACCGTTCATTAAGCTGACGTATGGTTGAAAGGGTAAAATGCTTAATATCGGTTAGAGGTGCTGAACTTTTTGCTGATAATAAGATAATAAGCTCGTCATAATCGAATGTATACAATATGATTGTTACCTGTTGAGTTGTTTGAAGTAAGTAAGATAGCTTCTTTTCTGTTTCGTCATTAATTTCTTGAGTAAACTTATAAATCACCACTGAAAAAGGAGAGGGTAATTGCAAATTTAACTCATGGAAACCAAGTGTAATGTCACGATCAGTTGAAACGTGACCTGTGAGAAGCTTCCAAAAAAACTCCTGATTTCTTTCTTCTTTCTTCGTTTTTCGAACTTGTAATTTCAGCATTTTGTTTTTCACAGCTCGTGCAGCCTTCTTTAGGAGAAGTAGGTCTGATTCTTGGAGCTGCTTATCAATTTCCAGAGCCCAGATAAAACCTAAAACCTCATCATTCTTCCATATGGAAATCGCAATACGATTGCCTAGACCTACTTCGTCAATGTTTTTTACTCTTATCGGTTCATCAGTGCTAAGAAGTTTTGGTATGGTTCCATCTTTCCAAAGGCTATTTATGACTTTTTCCGGAACTCTTCTACCTATAATAGTCGAAATTCGTGCAGGATCTGTTCTATCATCATGTGTACTGTATGCTAATAATCTATGATCCACGTCTTCAATGGTTATAGGACATTGAAGGACTTCACTAATCTTTTCAGCTACATCCTCTAATCGTTCAAAATGGTAGTTGAATGGGTCTTTAGAAAATCCGGTCATTTTATCCCTACTTTATTTACCAATTTATATATGTATATGTTGATTTTAGCTTAGTATTAAGGTGATTGTTTGTCAAAGGCAAATAATAAGACAAAAATGGCGTTTCTTGCAATTCTAGAGCTCCTATGCTAAAAAAGAAAAGGAATTCGAAGAGGAATCAAAGTGAAAGTGAGTTGGAAAGTATGAATTATTATATAGTAACAGGTGCTTCACGCGGTTTAGGAGAGGCGATTGTGAAAGAAATATTGGAAAGTAAAAGTACTGTTATATGTTTGGCAAGAACAATGAATTCCACCCTTCAAACAATAGCATTTGAAAAGAAAGCTACGATTTTTTATGAAGACTGTGATTTATCACATATACAACAACTGCCTGAAACAATAAAGAATATATTTTCGAAGATTAATTTAGAAAAGGCCCAAAAAATCACCTTGATTAACAACGCTGGCACTGTGCATCCGATAAAAGAAGCAGGTGGGGCAGACCATGAGGAATTTACCTTCCATGTTCATTTGAATTTCCTTGTTCCTATGTTACTTAGCGAAGCTCTCATAAAATTCACAAAAAAGACCTATATAAAGGTCCTCATTGTTAATATTACATCAGGAGCAGCGAACAGGCCTGTACCAGGGTGGAGTGCATATTGCAGTACTAAGGCTGGGTTAAATATGTATACAAAAACAGTTGGTGTTGAACAAGAAGATAAAGGAACAAATGTCATGGCAATCGCTTTTTCTCCAGGAATTATGGACACAGATATGCAAGAGACAATTAGAAAGGCAACGAAAGGAGATTTTTCATCAATCGATCAATTTAAAGAATATCATGAAAAAGGGTTATTACGATCACCTAGCTTTGTTGCGGAAATATTAATAAATCTATTATCAGGACCATTAGAAAATGGTAGGATATATGATATTAAAGAATTTTTGTAGGTATAAAGGCGTGGTTTTAGTTATGACAAAAGTAGTATTTTTGTAGTATAATGTAAGTTCAATAAAAATGTTAAGTATTTCACCTTCCTAATAATCCCTTTTTACATTATGATAAATAAGTAAAAAATGGGTAAAAAAGAGATACGCAAAAAATGTCAACTGTTGTAATATTAAAGATAGATAATAACTGAGAGAGTTTCCCATTTAGGAGACTAGTAATGAGGACAGAGGTGGCTGAACATTAGAAATAGAAAAAATAAGAAGTTTGCTGTCATCATCTCTGTAACGATTTTGATTATTATGGTATTTTCGGCATTTAATTTATATACTACTTATGCAAGCACACGAAATACAATCGATCTAACAATTGGTTATCAAGCCATTTCAGTTGCTCAAAATGCGATTGAGTCTTTTGATATATCTACATACGAGGATTCTTTAACAAATCATTCTGTACATAAGGACATAATTGAAACTCAACTAAATGAAATAAAACAATATTTAGGTGCGAAAAACGTTTATATCATTGAACCAGATGCAGGTGAGCAGTTAACAATAAAAGCTGCTAGCACTCTAAATTCAGAGAAGAAGCAGACTGAAGTTTGTTGCGAACTTTCTAAAGAATTGGAAAAACAGTTTGCAAAGAAGCGTGCTTTTTTTATTCGAACGGAAGATAACTCTAACAAAAGCTTAATATCATCAGTTATTCCCCTTCTAGGTAATGATGGAATGTATATGGGTTCACTTGTTGTTGAGTCCAAACTTGGAACCGCTGAAGAGATTACAAAGGAAGTCATGCGAAGGAATATCCCTTTTTTTATCATTAATGGATTATTTGTTCTGTTTTCATTGACTATATTTATCGCATTTCAAATTTGGTATAGAAAAGAAGTTAGCACACAGGTTGGAGATGCAGAAGAGACGTATCAAAGTGAGTTTCAGTCTATGCTCCAAACAATGAGAGCGATTCGTCATGATTTTCTTAATCACATACAAGTTATTCAAGGGTTGATGAAAATCGGTAGGGAAGACAGGGCTTTTGAATATGTTAATTCGTTAACCTCTGAGGTAGAAACAATGGAATTACCTGTGACAATAAAGAATCCAGCGCTGTATATCCTAGTACAATCAAAATGGGTAAGAGCTCAAAATGAAAAAGTCGATATGCATCTTTATGTGGATGATCATTTATTTAAACACATACATACAATTGATTTAATAAAAATCTTTTCGAATTTAATAGATAATGCATTTGACGCTACTCTAATAGGGTCTGAATCTGAGAGATTTATAAATATCGAGGCAAGAGTAATACAAAATCAATACATATTTAAGGTTGAAAATATAGGACCGACTATACCAAAGGATCATCTTAACAAAATCTTTGAGACTGGCTTTTCGACAAAACCTGAAAAAAGAGGTGTTCCACGAGGTGATGGACTTAGTATAGTTAAACAAGTTGTGCATAAATATGGAGGCACAATAAATGTTCAATCAAACAAAAATTCAACAACTTTTGAAGTGAAAATACCATTTAAATCTTGAAGAAACCTGCGATGTGGTTTCTTTTTTTGATGTTAAAATTTGTTCCTATTTTGATTTTTTATCATATATATAATAAAAGCGCATTTCGTTAGGTGGTAATTGTCAGAAAAACTAACCATCTGCTTGAAGATAATAAAAAAATGTGTTAGATTATTCTGAATATAAGTATAAGCCGTAGAGTTCTTATTAACCATTGCTTATGGTTAAATTCAATATATAGGAGGATTACCATGCGACGAGTAAGACTGATTGATGTTTTTATACATCCAATAGCACAGAAATATTTAAATCGTTCCGGTGTTTCACATGCGATTACAGTTGCCCAATATGCCGTTCAACTCGCCATTAAGCATGATGTAAATCCTGACGTAGCAGCTAAGGCAGGTTTACTTCATGATATTGGGCATTATGAATGGTATACAAATGGTGAATGGGATTATGATGCCTATGTAAAAAATGATATCCATGCAATTAAAGGGGCAGAACGTGCACATAAGCTATTGATTAGGCTCGGAGAAGACCGAAAATATGCAAAGGAAATCGCCCTCGCTATTTTACTCCATACTGATTCATATTTACCGGAAAACTCTATGAAGAAAAACTCATTACAACAAATTGTTCGAATGGCTGATGAAATGGATGAAGAACCTTTTGGTAGACATCATTATCGAAAGATCAGCTATGAAGACGCCACTAAGCAAATAAAAAAACTAGATCATAACATTGAACAGTTTATATCTGAATATCGACAATCCGTTTAAGAGGTGATAAAAACAGACCCAATAAAGGTCTGTTTTTGCGTAATAAGGCATCCGAATAAAGTCAAAAAACAGTCGTTAGCCTTCATAAAGAAAAGATTGGTAAAGAAATGATAAATCATGTAGAGTTTATAGTATGTGAAAGCTATAAATTTTTGAAACTATTCTCATTTTCATGCGTATATATTTTTATACCTTTGGTTATTTGAGATTAGTGTTTGTTTTTAATGACTATAATAGAAAACAAGGTATAGTATAGAAACTGGAGGAAAAGTTGTGTTAAAATCAAAGGTTCATTTTTGGACATTACAAATTTTATTATTGCTATTAATTGTCTTTGTTGGGACAAAGGTTTCTTTTTTGTTTGAACCGATTATTGTGTTTGCTTCAACATTGTTTTTTCCAATCTTAATTGCTGGAATTTTATTTTTTATCTTTAATCCACTCGTAAAATTGCTTGAAAGGTTCAGGGTACCTAGAACACTAGCAATATTAATACCATATATCGTTTTTATCGGAGTTGTCACAGGAATTATTTCATTTATTGGACCCATTGTTTCAGAACAGGTAACAGATTTGGTCAGCAATTTTCCTAGATATGTACGAGAAATCACAGATTTCATACTAAGTATGTCACAAACATACTGGTTCACATGGCTTATGGAACAACAATATGTTTCATTAAAGCAAATTGAAGATACATTAACAGGTTATGCAACAAGCTTGCCAGAAAATATTACATCAAGTTTTTCAAAATTATTAGGTGTTGTCACAAATATTACACTAACGATCATCACCGTCCCTTTTATTCTTTTCTATATGTTAAAGGATGGACATAAATTTCCTGCAACAGCGGTAAAGCTACTACCAACAACTTACCGTGGTGAAGGATTGAAAATATTTAAAGATCTATACGAAACCCTTGCTACCTATATACAAGGACAAATAATTGTATCACTTGCAGTAGGACTTGGTTGCTTTATTGGCTATACGATAATTGGATTAGATTATGCATTAGTTCTAGGGATTGTCGTTGCTATTGCAAACATAATTCCATATGTTGGTCCATTTATCGGTGCTGCACCAGCTGTTATTATTGGACTTCTTGACTCACCGGGTAAAGCACTACTTGCAGCTCTTGTCGTAACAGTTGTCCAACAAATTGACGGAAATTTATTATCTCCTCTTATTATTGGGAAACGACTTAATACACATCCTTTAACAATCATTTTATTATTAATTGGTGCAGGAAGCTTTGGTGGCATTATCGGGATGATTTTAGCTGTTCCAACTTATGCAGTGCTAAAGGCTGTTACATTAAATGTTGTTCGTTTAATTAAATTAAGAGCTAAGTCAAAAGAGGACATCATAAGTAATAATATTAAGTGAGAGGTAAGAACTCTTCTTTTAGCCAAACATATAATATCGTAACGGGAATTGTACTATATCATGTTATATGGAAAGGAAGAAAGAAGATGCCTGCATTCGTTGGTCCTATCCAATTAAACATCATTGGGGAATCGGCAGTATTTAAAGTCGGCGATACCTTTAGCCTATCACCAAAAAGTTCAAATAAAACTTCTTTTGGCTCTGGTGCAGCAAATACAGGGGACTTTATTAATACAGAAAATGTCTTTAATATTACGAAATTTGAAGATAGTGATGTAATTGATCAAAGTAATTTGTTCAACTTCTAGCAAAAAGAACTGATAGAGTGAGAGAAACACTCTATCAGTTCTTTTTTTGTCGTTAAGAAAATGATAAAATCCTTGAACGGAGGATAAGCGCGTGACATCCAGCTCCATCAGCCTTACTTACTGCAAAAAAAGTAAGATGCCTAGCTCCTCTAGGGTCTAGCCAATTTGAATGGAAGGCAAAGAACGCCTTCTATTTCAAATCTTCTTATTGCCCGGGGTAACGCTTTTGTTCTTGAGGGACATTCATATTAGTGTAAGCTGAAAAAGGCTTGGACATCGATTATAATAGAGTCATATGTGAAAGGAAAGGATGAAATCAAATGAAAATCAGGAAAGCAAATGTAAGAAATGAAAACGTTGTGATCACAAATGTATATATCTATGAAAATAAGAAAGAGGAATTTAGCATGATTGCAATTCCTGAAATAGAATGGTCTACCACAATAGCATATGAAGAAAAGAGAGAGGAACTACATGGCCGTTTAGTTTCCTCGTTAACCAATAGAGTAGAGAAAGAAACAGCAGATGAACTAGCGTGGAAGATTGGTCAATGGGTTAGTGAAATGTAGAT
>JAPSLU010000197.1 GCA_031180405.1 Bacillus sp. (in: firmicutes)
GATGCTGACATGTTATGATATTGAATTCCCTGAGATTGTGAGAATGGCAAAAGCAAAAGGGGCTGATGTAATCTTTTGTCCATCCTGTACAGATGATCGCCATGGCTTTCACCGAGTTCGTTATACAAGTCATGCTAGAGCGATTGAAAATCAGGTTTATGTCGTTACAACTGGTACGGTTGGTTCACTTCAAACCGTTGACTTTATGAGAGGAAACTTTGGGCAAGCTGCGGTTATTACCCCAAACGATGTACCTTTTCCGCCTAGAGGAATCATGGTAGAAGGGGAAATCAATCAAGATATGATTGTAACTGCCGACCTAAATCTTGAGCTATTATATAAAGTACGTCTTAATGGTTCGGTAACAACTTGGAGAGACAGACGAACAGATCTTTATCCTGATTGGGAACCTGAAAAACAAACGTATTAACAGGAGGTTTCTATGTATCGAAAAGAATTTTATGTGTTCGATCAAGACAAACCGATAAAAGCCGTAATTCGTAATTATGAAAAGAAAGATTTTGAAAAGCTCATTCAAATTCAACAAGAAAGCTTTCCACCGCCTTTTCCTTCTGAATTATGGTGGAATGAGGAACAGCTTGAAAATCATATTACTCGTTTCCCAGAGGGAGCCCTTTGTATTGAAATTGAGGGGGAAATGGCAGGATCTATGACAGGATTGATTGTAGATTTTGATGTTGAGCATCCAAACCATACTTGGGAAGAGATAACAGATAATGGGTATATAAGAAATCATAACCCAGAAGGAAACACGCTGTATGTCGTCGATATTGGTGTTCGACCAGCATTTCGAAAGTTGGGTCTAGGAAAATGGTTAATGCTTTCCATGTATGATGTTGTTGTTCACTTAAACTTAGAACGACTGCTAGGTGGTGGGCGCATGCCGGGGTATTACAAAAAAGCTGATAATATGACCCCTGAACAATATGTAGAAGCTGTTGTGAAAGGAGCAGTCAAAGACCCCGTACTTACTTTCTTAATACGTTGTAGCCGAACGCCTATATGTGTAGTACCTAATTATTTAGAGGATGAAGAATCCTGTCACTACGCAACACTTATGGAGTGGAAGAACCCTTTTCGAAATATAAACAAATAGATGAGGAGAATGAAGATGGACTATCATCGTATAACGAATATTGAAGATCCTTTATTTACAAAAATGCATCAGTTAATGCAGGAAATTTTCCCTCCCGAGGAAGTTTTAGAGTTTTCACTTTGGAAGGATCCTTTAGAGGATCCGGGTATCCGTGTTTTTGTTGCTGTTTACGAAGGGAATGTTGTTGGAGCAACAGAGTATCGATATTATGAAGACTTCAATGTCGCCATGACTGATTTCACAATTATCGGGAAGCCAGGTCTTGGAATTGGACCATTCCTGGCAAACAAAAGAGCCCAAGATTTACATGAGTTAGCAAAAGCTAATGGGAAAGAGTTATCAGGTATGTTTGCTGAAATCTATGATCCATACCGTGTCGAACACCATGAATTTGGTGGTGTAAAACCGATGGATCCTTATGTACGCCGTGAGGTTTTAGCTCATCTTGGATACAAAAAGATCAATATCGAATATGTTCATCCATCATGGAATAATGACGGTGAGGCTGTAACAGGTCTTGACCTTTGTTTCTTGCCAATGGGTGAAAATAAGTCTACAATCCAGGCGGATTTGGTTGTGCAATTTTTAACACGTTATTATACCGTCTTGCCTAATAAACCTAAAGAATGGATAAAAATGATTAAAGAAATAGAAACAAAGGACGTATTGAATTTACAAAATATATAAATATTACTTCTGCCCTCTAGATAAGTTAGAGGGTCTTTCATTTTCCATCCGAGACTCCGTGAAGAAACACCGTCTATATGGGGACCGTTGTAGGATCCATGTAAATCTAATCTTTGGTTGATTTACTCTTAACTTATCTATTTGTCACTCTGCTACAGAAATTCGAAATAAGTTCTTTGGTAAGGATATCCAGATTAAAGCTATAGCTTATCTATACATTTCAAGCCTTGCTTTTGTATGGATTTAGTACTTGATAAAAAAGAAGGTAGTAATGTCCGAGTGAAGTGAAAAAGGATAGCAGCATGCTGCTATCCTTTTTCCATTATAATTATGCATTTCCTGTACATTGCTTCGTCAAAGTAAGGGATTTTCCTGTATTACTTGTAAATCTTCTACTAAATTTTAGGTTCCAAAGTGTTAGTCACTAGAATTGTTTTATTACTAATACACAATAAAATTTCCCCAGAAGAATTCATAACATTAACACTTCGTTCTCTAACTGAACTACAATGTAAGATAGCTCATAATTTTATAATTTTTACATGATTCTATGTATTTATATAGAGACTAAAGAATAACCAATGTGATAAAGGAGTACATTCATGAGTGACTTATTAGCTGAATATTACACAATGGCCATTGACCGAACAAAGGCAAAGGTTATAGAAGATATAGAACGGTATTTCGAGGGAAAGGAAAGCATGCCAACCTATGAACAGTATACAAGAGAAAGAGGGGGATATATTGAACAAATTTGGTTGAATTACTGGTTAAATACGACATCAAGCCATGCATCATCTATGGAAAAACGAGAGTTTCTTCAGGGAGAAGGCTTTGATCTTGAAGGAGTTAGTAAAAAATTAGTTAATCAAATGTTTAGAAATGAAATAAGAAACATCGAGCCCTTTAATGTCCAAAGTTGGCTTGATGATCAGTTTCTAAATCATCCGAATGCTTGGAGTGAGAAGTATAATCAGGCAAGGGAGCTGTACGAAGATCGAGTTAAGATCCAGAAGCATCGTGAGAAAACGAGAAAGCTAATGCAAAAATTTGAGTTTTATATGGAGGAGTTACTTGGTGAGCATTTTGAGGAGCTCTATCTATATGTTCGTTATTTAATAGGTTCGCACCTTGCGATAGAGGTTGAGCAACAAGGGGTTATTCTCGCTTCTGATCGAATGACGTTTTCTGATTATTTATATGATGAAGCGCATTTTGCTTATAACAGGCATCAATATGAAGAAGACATGACCGAAATGTATGAAAGGCTGATCTCAGGTTACCTTTTTGACTTTGGACCTAATTGGATAAAGGAACGCCTTTCTCCACATCTTTTTGATGAGTATCGTGAAACCTTTCATGAGGAGTTACCAGATTCTTTCATGAAAGAAATTGCCTTCGATTTGTTTTTGGAGCTTGCTAATGAATTCTTTGCGGATTTGCTTGAAGAATCCATCTCTGATTTAATGAAGCTCATTGATACACCGTTTGACCTTGATACACATAAGGAAATCTATGAGAAAGATATTTCCGAAAGAGAACGAAAAATTGTCCAAGAGCTTGAGGAGGTTAAACGCCGCAAAGAGGAAGAAGCGAGAATGATCGAGGATATTTTCGGTCGAGAATACAATCCTCCAGCAGGACGTAATATTCAATATGTTTTACATGTTGGTGAAACGAACACAGGCAAAACCTTTCAGGCTATTGAGCGGATGAAAAAAGCTAGTAGTGGAATTTATTTGGCGCCTCTCAGATTGCTTGCACTTGAAATTTATGAAAAATTAAATGAAGAGGGTGTACCTTGTTCGTTAAAAACAGGTGAAGAAGAAAAGATAGTGGCAGGTTCTGCTCACATAGCGTGTACAGTTGAAATGCTTTATGAGAAGGATTATTACGATGTAGTGGTGATTGATGAATCGCAAATGATCGCTGATAAAGATAGAGGATTTTCCTGGTATAAGGCAATTACGAAAGCAAATGCAAAAGAAGTTCATATTATTTGTAGTTTTAATGCTAAATCAATGATCTTACAATTGCTTGGTGATTCAGAGGTACAAATTTATGAATATGTTCGTGATGTACCGCTCGAGGTTGAACCACAGCTATTTCGATTGAATCAAACACGAAAAGGTGATGCACTTGTTTGTTTTTCAAGGAAACGTGTTTTAGAGACAGCTTCGGAGTTACAAAGAACAGGTCGCAAGGTAAGCATGATCTATGGAAGTATGCCACCCGAAACAAGAAAAAAGCAGATGCAGCGATTCATTAATGGTGAAACGACTGTTATTATTGCAACAGATGCAATAGGTATGGGGTTAAATTTACCAATAAGGCGGATCGTCTTTTTAGAAAATGATAAATTTGATGGCACGAGAAGAAGATGGCTAACATCACAAGAAGTAAAGCAAATAGCGGGACGCGCTGGACGAAGAGGGATTTATAATGTTGGAAAAGTAGCATTTGTTCACAATCCAAAATCAATGGCCCGTCTTCTTGACCAAGAAGATGATCCATTACAAGGGTTTGCGATCGCGCCAACAACTGGGGTGCTAGAGAGATTCCAAAAGTATTCTCGTAAGCTTGGGTTATTTTTTTACTTATGGGAACAGTTTAAAAGTCCTAAAGGGACGAAAAAAGCTTCATTAGCTGAAGAAAAGCTATTGTATGAAATGATTGAGGACACGATGATTGAGGCGAAGCTTTCAATGGCTGATTTATACGGCTTTTTGCATCTCCCTTTTTCGGCAAATGAGCCAACGTTAAGAACACAGTGGAAGCAGAAACTTGAAGCGATTGTAGAAGGTGAAGAATTACCAGATCCATTGATAAAAGAAACCGGACTTGAGGAACTTGAGCTATCCTATAAGTCAGTAGGTCTTCATTTATTATTTTTATATAAATTAGGAAGAAATACCGAAGCTCATTATTGGGAAAGAATTCGCGAAGGAATTAGTGATAGCATTCATGAACATTTAAAATCTGGTGTGCAAATCGCCCGCAAAACATGTAAAGTATGTGGGAAAACTCTGACGTCAAAGTTCAAGTTTCAAGTTTGTAATGAATGTCACTTTGAGAGACAGCCAAAAAAAGAAAAAAAGAAATTTCGGTACTAAAATAACTTAAAAAGAAGCTCTCTTCGAATAAGTCGATAGAGCTTCTTGCCTTTTTAAATTAGGCTCTTTTCTGAAAGATTGTTGTTATCTGACCTAATAATATGTTAAAAACAGTGTTTTTACCGTATAAAAGGTACGATACAAAAAGAAAAGATGCCACTAGACTTTATATAGTGCTGTTTCATTCAAGTTAATAATAACAACAAACTTTACGAAAATAGCCTTAAATTATTTAATATCCGCTTTTCCACTTGAAATCTCAATTTTTACTTCATGCTTTCCGCAACCGGAAACACCATCATTACCACCTTAACTTCACCGAAATGCTCCTTAATTTGTAAGGTTTCCAGAACTCATATCAAATGTACTAGTTTCTGTTGAAAGTAACATTGCCCCTCAGACAAGTTATAGGAAAGATTTACTAATTGAGGGTTTTTTGCTTTTTATAAGGAGAAAGACACAGCTAAGTGATAGAGATATCGCAACAACTTGCGCATTAAAAAGAAAAATTGAAGTAAAAAGTGCAGCCATGATTAAAGAGGATAGCTCCTAAAACTATCCTCTTGTTCACTAATTAGTCATCTTTTCTCATTTTTGAAGTAGCAAGTTCTTTAATATTTTCTTCTTCAGCTATTTCTGTTCCATATGCTAGGTTTGGCTTAAAGGCTGGCGTCCACTTGTGACTTTGAGCAGTGGTAGGTTCGTGATCCTGTATTAAAAGGTGAATAAACATTTCTGCTACCGTAATAAGGACTGCAGAAATAATACTTCCCCAGGCAACTTGTAGATAGCTTTCGAATAAGAAGCTGCCGAAAATCCAAACACTTAAGTAACTTACTAAAAAGTCAGCGACTGCCGCTGCGCGCCTACCTAATTGTGGCAAAATGACCAATTCTCCAACAACATAAGAAACAAGAGTAACAAAGATACTAAACGATAAAATATCAATAATAGTTGCATCGAAAAATAAATCAAGGCCAATTCCAAAAGCAATCAAACATGTAACAAGTTTTATTAGAAGTAACCATGTATGCTTCATGATGTAAACCCTCCTTAATCGTTATTTTTAGTCAAAAAGCACCTAATCATGCAAGAGTGGAAAATAAAATAAGAGTAAAGAAGGAAATCGGTTTCTTTGTTTTACTGTAAATATTTATTAGTTTTTACTAAAAGTAAGTTTGAGTAAATCTCAAATTAAAATAGTATGAAATAAAGATAATGTGATTATATCAGGAATTAAAAAGATTAGATTTTTTTTAAAAAAACTATTGTAAGCGTTTTAAAAATTTGATAACCTCTAACTAACAAGTAAATATTTAGTGAAAAAACAAAAGTTGGACTAAGTTTATTTACTAAATTAAGTGGTGAGGTAGTTGTTTATGGCAACGATCAGAGAGATTGCAGAACTTGCGAAGGTATCTAGCTCTACAGTTTCAAGAGTCCTTAATAATGACCCAACATTGACGGTATTAGATGCAACTAGAAATCGTATATTAAAAGTTTCAGAGGAACTAGGCTACACTACGTTAAAAAAACGAAAAACTAACCAGCAAATAGCATATCAAAAGACTCATCAAAAAATTGGAATCTTCATGTCAAGCACAGATGAAGAGAAAGTTGATGGAGTAGATGATCCTTACTTTACCTCAATAAGGAAAGCGGTTGAAAATGAATGTATGTCTCAAGGGCTTATCCCTACAAGAATTATGAGGGTGAAGGATTTCCAACAGGATGGTTTTATGAATGAACTTGATGGTTTAATTGTTCTGGCAGGTTTGGATTTAGTTGATCTAAACCAAATAAAAAATCGTGTGAAAAATATAGTGTTTGTTAATTATTCTTTAGATGAAAACAATTTTGACTCAGTTTTAATTGACTTTGAAAAAGCAACCAGTGAGGCCATTCAACATTTATTAAACATAGGCTATAAAAAAATTGGCTTTATCGGTGGAGAAGAGAGAGAGTCGGTTACTGGAAGGAAATTAGTTGTAAAAGGTCCTCGTGAAGCAACTTATGAACATTTATTAAAAGACCAAGGGGTATTTCAAAAGGATTATGTTTTCATAGGTGAATATTCAATGAAACAAGGTTATGAACTTATGAAAAATGCATTGGAGTTAAAGGACTTACCAGAAGCTTTCTTTGTCGCTAGTGACTCGATGGCAATAGGTGCCATGCGAGCATTAAACGAAGCTAATTTTAAAATACCAGAAGATGTAGCGATTATTAGTTTAAACGATGTGGAATTTTCGAGGTTTTCAATCCCGCCATTAACTTCAGTAAAGATCTATACTGAACAAATGGGGAAACTTGGTGTACAGTTACTAATTGATCGACTTGAAGGAAGAGCCGTCCCGCTTAAAGTGCTTGTTCCAACAAAGTTGGTCATTCGAGAAAGCTGTGGGTGGAAACAAAAAAGAACAGATTAAGCACGGTATGATATTTTAATATTCAGAATTAAACGAAAATATAGGTTGACTAGACATATAGATTCATATATATTCTAGTTGTGCACAGAGAAAACGTTTGCTCATATCAGGTTATGTTATGAAATCAAACACTTAATGAAACTTCTAGATTCACTCAAAATATTCGACAATTTCAAAGGAAATCTTGAAATATAATAAAAAGTACAAAGTCTTCTAGGTTAAAAATACAAAATGATTGAGAAAACGATTGCTCTTTTTCTAAATAATATTCTGCTAGAATTAACTTTGTACAGAATTTATTTACATAATTTGAAAACGTTTACTTAAACACTTTAAGGGGGTGATGTTTCCTACATAAGCTCTAACTGTTTTCACATAATCTGATTTTCCAATCCAGTTTTTGAAAGTTTTCATTAATTAATAAAAATGGGGGTACATTTAATGAAAAAGAAACTAGCATTTTTATTCTTTGCCGTATTACTTATCATGATTCCTGCTTTGCAAGCGTGTAGTAATTCAAGTTCAGGGTCATCAGACTCAGGTGATTCAGGAAGCTCTGGCTCTGGTGAAAAAGTAAATTTAACATTTTCTGCATGGGGAAATCCTGCTGAAATAAAAGTATACCAAAAAGCTGTTGATGGATTTAACAAAGAAAACCCAAATATTCAAGTGAAGCTTGTTCCGATTCCAAGTGATGGTTATGTTCAAAAGTTACAAACGCAACTTCAAGGTAGCCAAGCTCCTGATGTATTCTACGTTGGTGACGGTGATATTTCAAAGCTTATCGAAACAGGTAAACTTGCTCCTTTAAGTGAATTTATGAATAGCTCTGAAAGCTATGCAAAACCAGATGAATTTGCTGAAGGTTTATGGGGAGCTGCTAAAAAAGACGATGAGATCTATGGTGTAACAGTTGACTGTAACCCGATGTTAATTTACTACAATAAAAAGTTATTCTCTGAACTGGGTATTAAATCACCGCAAGAATATTTCGATGCTGGTCAATGGAACTTTGCTGCGATGGAAGAAGTAACAGATCAATTACGTGAAGGTGGTAAGTACGGATTTAT
>JAPSLU010000198.1 GCA_031180405.1 Bacillus sp. (in: firmicutes)
CTAGACCCTCGAGGTCATAAGCTAATTTAGTATTGAAGGCAAAGAACGCCTTCTATTCTAAATTAGCTTATTCTTGTCGGGGCTGACCAAGGCGCTTACACTTTTGTTCATCAACTAGCGCAAGAGTCGCATTCTTCAATCGTACTGGAGGTAGAGCGTAAATAATATGTTGTTTTTAAGCCTTCTTTCCATGCTGATAAGTGAAGATCTAGAAGGTCTTTAGCTTTTACCGTATTTTGGACATATAGATTAAAAGAGATTGATTGGTCAATATGACGCTGTCTAGCAGCATTTTGTTTAATACTCCAATTTTGATCAATGAAATAAGCTGATTTATAATACCATGTAGTTGTTGAATTTAAGTCTGGAACTGTAACAGGAATCTTATAATCCTTCTTTTCCTCGGAGTAAACCTTTTGGAAAATTGGATCAATGCTTGCTGTACTTCCAGCAATAATGGATGTTGAAGCATTTGGTGCAACGGCCATTAAATAGCCATTACGAATACCATGAACACCTACTTCATTTTTAAGAGAGTTCCAATCAAATTCACTGTCACCTGAGTGGTAGCCTCGTTTTTCAAAGTATTTCCCTGTTTCCCAATCAGAGCCTACAAAAACAGAATAGGATCCTTTCTCTTTTGCAAGCTCCATGCTAGCCTGAATGGTTAAGAAAGAGATTTTTTCATATAATTGATCTGCGAAATGAATGGCCTCGTCGTGTTCCCACTTTAACTGCTTAAGAGCTAATAGGTGATGCCAGCCAAAGGTACCTAAACCAATTGCTCGATATTTTTCGTTTGTTAACCTTGCTTGTAGGACAGGTATCGTATTCAAATCAATGACATTGTCTAACATTCTAACTTGAATAGGGATTAGTTGTTCAAGCACATCATCTGTCACAGCTTTTGCTAGATTAATAGAAGAAAGGTTACAGACGACGAAATCACCTGGTGTTTTAATCGTAATAATTTTTCCATCCTCAGTGAATTGCTCTTCAACAGTTGTAGGGCTTTGGTTTTGGGTGATTTCTGTACATAGATTACTGCAATAGATCATTCCCTGGTGTGAGTTTGCATTTTTTCGGTTTACTTCATCACGATAGAACATATAAGGTGTTCCGGCTTCTAATTGGCTAATCATGATCCGTTTCATAATCTCAATGGCTGGAACTTTTTCCTTTGAAAGCTGTTCATTTTGAACGCATGCCCAGTAACGCTCGCGGAAGCTTCCGGTTCCTTTTTGTTCATCAAAAAAGTCTTCAATACTGAAGCCCATGATTGTGCGAACCTCATGTGGATCAAATAAATACCAATCACCGCGCTCTTCAACCTGTTCCATGAATAGGTCTGGGATACAAACACCTGTGAAAATATCATGCGTTCGCATTCTTTCATCACCGTTATTCAGCTTTGCATCAAGGAAAGAAAAGATATCCTTATGCCAAACATCAAGATATACAGCGATTGCTCCTTTACGTTGTCCAAGCTGATCCACGCTAACAGCTGTGTTGTTCAATTGTTTCATCCACGGAATGATTCCAGATGAAACCCCTTTGAACCCGCGAATATCACTTCCACGGCTTCGGATTTTTCCAAGGTAAGCACCAACACCACCACCGGATTTTGATAGATTGGCAATATCTGTGTTACTATCAAAAATTCCTTGGAGACTATCGTCGATTGTATCGATAAAGCAACTAGATAATTGCCCAACTGGTTTTCCAGCATTGGAAAGCGTTGGTGTGGCTACAGTCATATACAAATTACTCATTGCCCAGTATGACTGTTTAATTAAGTCTAGTCGGTTTGCTTTGCCTTCATTTGCCATTAAGGTCATCGCAATGACCAAAAATCTTTCTTGTGGTAATTCGTAGACTTGTTTAGAAAAGTCTTTAGTTAAATAGCGGTCAGCTAATGTTCGAAGTCCAATATATGTAAAAAGATAATCATTTTCAGGTTTAATAAAGGTACCAATTGTATTGATTTCGTCCTTTGTATATTTTTCCAGCAATGTTGGGCTATAAAGTCCTTTGGACGTAAGGGTTGTTAGCAATTGATATAAGTCACCATATTTTTGTTCTTTTTCATACCCTCTATTTGCAGCTGCTTCCTTATAAAGCTTTGTTAAGTAAATATGCGCACAAAAATAAGTCCATTCAGGTTCTTGTTCGTGAATATTTGATAGACCTTCCAAAATAAGTAGGTTGGTAAGTTGTTCAGATGTATAGGAATCTCTTTGAAGGATCGTGTTTACAATTCGATTGAGAAATTCGTCTATATTTAGTGTAGGAAAGTGCTGGTGTATGCCCTTAATAAAGGTTGTTAGCTTTGAAATGTCAAACGCTTCTTGGCCATTTTTTGGATCTAAGATGATTGGGGTGGTTGTTGCCATGCTCATGAATATTCCTCCATCTGTTCGTTTAGTGACTCGGGAAAAAAGATAAAACGACAGAAAAGAGAGCAAGTCAGTAAAGGTGAATAGCTCATGTGGTTAACTATCGTTTCATCTTCTCAGTCCCCGAAGAAATTGAAACTATCACAAGATTTAGGTAGGTCTCCTGACTTATGCTCGTCCTACTGTGAGTCCTTCCCATACATGAGGTACAGTGGTATTCTCAGTTCGTCACATTTACAGTTGCGGGGACAGTTCTGGATTTTCACCAGATTCCCATTTAAGCTTAACTAGCGCCTAACTCTCGTAAAGATACAATATATAGTTTTTGTTTTTGGTTGAAAATCAATATGTAGTTGATTTTTGCGTATGATTCAATAATAAAGCACATGTATAAAATTAGCAACAAAATAGTTTATTTTATTTTTTGAAATTAGTTAGATGATGCTATCTAGGCAATAATCTTTATAGCTAGTTTTTTGCCTAATTTGTTTAGGACAAAAAACTATTATCAACTACCTTGAATATTAGTATAAAGACTAAAAATCAGGGGGAGTAAAAGTGTATTATAATCACTATCCATACAACAAGAATCAACAGCCTAAAACACTCGCTTGGCATGAAACATTGGAACTTCATGAATTAGTAGCATTTTCATCTATAGGATTAATAAAGTTGAAAAAAGGCATTGGAAAGATCCAATGTCCTACATTAAGATCTATATATGATCAATCAATTAAAGAATTAGAAAGTAACATCAGAGAACTAGTACAATTCTATCCTTTAGCTCCACGCGGTGATGAAGATATTAGAGATATGGATAAGGCCTTTTATGCTGGAGATTTGTTAGCTTTTTCTAAATCAGCTGTAAGAAATTATGCAGTGGCTATTACGGAAACGGCTACACCTGGATTAAGAAATGTGTTAGCTAAACAATTGCAAATGGCTATAAATTGTCATGCAAGGATATATAATTACATGTATCAAAGAGGCTATTATCCATCATATAATTTAGAAAAGCTACTAAATAATGACCTGAATCTTGCTAATAAAGCGTTGTCGATGTGATTGACTACACGTTGTTCTTTTAATAGACAATTAAATAAATGAAAATAGCTTCAAAACTTTTTCTTATAAGCTTTAGTTATCAATAATAAGCTTCAATATGAAGTAGTTTCTTTTATTTAAGCTTATTATTGATAATGAATCTAAGTGAATGGATAGGAGAACAACAGTCAGTTTATTGAGCCATAAAATTAATAAACCCCGAGTAGGTCCACTTAAAAGTGAATCTATGCGGGGTTCAGTTTTAAGCAATAAAACTTTACGTACGATTCTTCATAAAACCATAAAGAATGGTAAATGCCGGTGATAGATAAAGGAAAAATGCAAACGGTAAAAATGATAAAACAGGTACGCCTAAAGTTTGAGCAAAAAAGGCACCACTAACTCCCCATGGAATGAGGGGGTTAATTAATGTTCCAGCATCTTCAAGTGTGCGAGATAAGTATTTCCGATCTAGCTTCATTTTCTCGTATAATCCTTTAAAAGATTGACCCGGTATAAGAATTGATAAATATTGTTCGCCAGTTAGTAAATTAACGCCAAAAGAGGAAGAAGCTGTTGAAAGAATGAGCTGTCCCTTGGTATGGATGCGATTCATCAACCCGTTTAAAAGTGTTGGAATGATATTTAGTACGTCCAGCAAACCTCCAAAAGCAAATGCGATAAGAATGAGGGAAATGGACCACATCATAGACTGCAAGCCACCACGATTTAACATATTATTTACTTGATTATTTTCAATTGGGAAGGAAGTCCCGTGTTGTAAAACACCTAGAAAATCACTAAATGTAACTCCTTGGAAGCCAACTGCTGTCACACCTGCAGTGATAATGCCAACTACCAATGATGGAATAACAGGTAATTTTTTTATCGCTAAGGTAATGACGATGATAGGTGACAGCAATGTTAAACTGCTAATGTTAACTTGAGATTCAATAATAGAAATCATAGTTTTCATCTCATTAAGCGAAGCAACGTCAATTGGTACATTTCTTCCTAGTATAAAAAAGATCAGTGTTGTAATTAGTATACTTGGAACAGTTGTGTAAAACATATGCCTAATATGACTGAACAGATCAACTGATGCAACGCCGGAAGCAAAATTTGTTGTATCTGACATAGGTGACATTTTATCTCCAAAGCATGCTCCGCTAATAATTGCTCCTGCGATCCACTCAACTGGCAATCCGATTGCAACGCCTGCGCCCATTAGTGCAATCCCAATTGTACTCACCGTCGTAAAAGAACTACCAACTAAACTTGATATGACCATGCAGGAAAATAGGGCAGTTATTAACAAGTAAGTTGGATTAATGATTGTTAATGCATACACCATAATAGTTGGAATTGTACCACTACTCATCCATGCACCAATTAAAATACCGATTAATGCTAAAATGACGATCGGTTGTACGCCATTTTGAATACCTTTTACAATTCCTGATTCTAATTCTTTCCATTTAAAACGTTTCACAAAGCCGAATACTGCAATTATTGTTAAACAATTAAGTAGAGCTAAATGTGGTTCAGTTTTTAATATAAATAAACTTGAGAAGATAACGGCTAAAATTAGAAGCAGAAGGAAGACAGCTTCTTTGAAGTGAACGATTTCTCTGTTGCGATTCATGATAGGGCTCCTTTATAGCTTGAACGCTTTTGTGCTTTCTTGTACAAAAGAATTATACCAGTCTAATATTTTGTGTCAATTGAAAGTTTATAAAAGGTTTATTTTTAAGGTATATATATTCCTGGTAGTTATTGAGTTACTATTCTGAAAACTGGTAACAATAAAACAACAGTGGAAGTTATCCACTGTTGTTGAGAAGTTTTAAATTGTTTTTGCCATATCTTTTAATTGTTCAGATCTGTCGGCTATTAAGTGAATAGAATTTAAAACTTCATGAATGATATTAGTAAAGTTGGATCTTTTTTTCGGATAAAAAAGGTAGGATAAGGCCTCTACCTTTTTTATCATTATTTTGCTATTAAAACGGGAATGGTGGAAAGTTGGGAGATCTTTTCGCTTACACTACCAAATAGTAATTTTTTAAAACCACTGATATTTCGATTACCGACAATAATTAAGTCACCGTTGTTTTCTTTGGCGTAAGTGACAATCGCATCAGAAGGGTCACCGTAGGATACTGCCACATTTGCCTTCATATGGTGGTGTTGTAGAATGCGGTTAGCTTCACTTTCTAAGGCGATTACTTCTGGGCTTTTATCATCATAAACCTTTGGATCAGTAACGGCTAAATTTTCGTCCTGTGGGACAGGAACAATAGGATAATTTCTCGATTCACCAACAGAATATGTGTGAATAGGTGATAATAATGGTGTTTGATCTTTGTCTGTAATAGGGAGAGATGGCTTTTCCTTTTGAATATAAATAATAGATAAATGAGAGTCCATTTTCTTACTCATCGTTATCCCTAGGTCGAGAGCTTCCTTACTATCCTCTGTACCATCAAATGCAACGATTAAATGTTGAAGGTTATTCATTTTTATCATCCTTTCATTATCGTTTATTTTCGAGTACATAAGTCATAACCTATTGAAACATCGGAAGAATATACTGAATTAGAAACCAAATGATTCCAAAGAAAATGATGAGATATGCTGTGTATTTAATAAAGGTAGCACCAACAAAACTGTTATTTGATTTTTTTTCTTCTTTACGTTCGATATTAATGTGTTTATGCTCAGCCATTCTGCTCACTCCTTATTATTAAAGGCTCTTTTCTGAAAGATTGTTGCTAACTGGCCTAATCATCTATTAGAAAACAGTGTTTTATAGCAGATAAGGTACTCTACTCTAAGAAGAAAAGATGCCACTAGACTTGATACTGATACAGGGCTAATTCCTTCAAGTTAATAATAGTAACAAAGTTTACGAAAACAGCCTTATTTAAAAATTAGATTAAGTAAGAAACCAATGATTACGATTATTCCAATAACCATTAAAATTGTGCGAAACATGAAGAACTCCTCCTATCTAATATTGGATCAAAAATTTCACTTTACTGCTGGTTGTAGGATTCTTCTTTTTTCCTTTCTAGTTTTTGTTGTTTTTGTAATAATTTGTTGTAGATCATTTAATTTTAAATGTGGGTATGGACCTTTAATGATTAAGTTCATCACTTGTCCATTTTTTACCGTTAATAAATATGTAATGAAGGTTGAAAGGTTCTCCACGTTGATAACACTTTCATTTTTCGTTACTAGATAGATGTTTCCGTTATATGATTTTGCTAGTTGACTTATCTTTATGATTTGATCAATACGTAATTGATTTTTGAACTGAAAAGTTAAACTATTAAGATTATTCATATGAATTCCTCCATAGAAATGTATTGTGTGTTGTTTCTTTTTACTTACCTCGACAATGGACGTTAGAAACCTGACTAGACAAAAATACGACAATAGTCCTTATGTAGTTCTTGTTACCTATCACTCACATAATGTCGGATGAAATACATTCATCTTTTAGGGTAAACAAGGTATATTATTAGTAGTAGAAAGGGAAGGAAGTCGGGTATGGAAAAAGTTAAGTACATAAGTATGCTTTCTGCTGTGATTACACAAATATTAGGAGTTATTTTTTTGTTTATTAAAATAAAGATTGCTATTTTCTTGTTTTTGGTTTATTTTATATCGCTTGCAATTTTGGTCATCGCGCTAATTAAAAATCGATTGGATGAGAAAAGAGAGGATGATAAAAATGATTATCGTGACTACTGAAACAGTACCAGGCAAAGAGACAAAGGAGTATAAGGGGTTCGTAAGAGGAAGTACAGTACAATCCAAGCATATTGGAAAAGATATCATGGCAGGTCTAAAAACAATTGTTGGTGGTGAGCTGAAAGAATACACTGAAATGATGGAAGAAGCTCGTCAACAGGCAATCGGGAGAATGGTTGAAGATGCAAAATCCAAGGGTGCTAACGCAATCGTTTGTATGAGACTTGAATCATCTGCTGTTATGCAAAATGCTTCAGAAATAATTGCCTACGGGACGGCAGTTACAGTGGAAGAATAAACTTTGGAAAATGGTGCCTAGCTTGCGAAGCACAAGATTATCTACTGCAGTAACGGCGACAGGACGTCGCGTTTGTAACTGCCTTGAGGTCATAAGACGCTCAGGAATAGAAGAGAGAGGACGTCTTCTATTCCTGAGCGTTTATGCTTGCCTGAGGGCTGATCAAGGCGCTTGTGCTTTGTTTCTAAGAATCAATAGCAAACCCCGACTCGTTTATACATAAATTCATCATTAAAGATCTGCTGATACGCAAAGTGTGCTGTATCTTGTACAGATATTTCCTTTCCATCGGACGGAAGAAAATCAGCAGAAAAACGATAGAGTTTTGTTAATCCTCCATCGGGAAGATAAGTAGGACATACTATTGTCCATTTTAAAGAACTTGCTTGAAGAAATTGATATGCTGCTAGATGTTCTTCAGACGCTCTCGTAATTTTTCTTTTCGATTCATTTGATTGAAAGCGATAGCGATCTGGTTGAGTTCGAGATTGTAAAATTCCGGCTGTTCCAATTGTAATAATCCGTTCAATTCGCGTTTCCTGCATGGCTTTTATTAGGTGTGGTGTAGCGATAGAGAGTGTTTGCTTGCCATCAGTATTTAAAGCACTTATGACAGTTTCTTGGTCTTTAATTGTTTTTTTTACATCTTCATACTTTGTGGCATCTCCTTGTATTACAGTTAGATTTTCTGAGGATAAATCTACTTTTTCAAGGGAGCGAACAAGGATTGATACGTGATGACCATTATGTAATAAATGAGTTAATAGTTCTTTTCCTACTCTGCCTGTTGCACCAAATAACGCTACGTTCATGGTTTGTGTATTCACCTCTTATTCATTTCATTTTTTTTTAAGGGCTCTTTTCTAATAGAGTGTTGTTTAT
>JAPSLU010000199.1 GCA_031180405.1 Bacillus sp. (in: firmicutes)
AAAAATTCCTCCCAGTTTAAAGCGAAAGTTTATGGTCATGAACGTTTTTTGCTAATCACCCCCTTTAAAGGATAATGCACATCTATAAACACGCGTTTATTTTACGGCAAAGTTTTGTTTCTTTTTTTGGTAAACGCATACATTTTAAATATTCAAAAAATAGTAGGCAAAAAAATAGGAGAAGAAGGAGATTAAAGAGAAAGACAAGATTCTCTTACAATCAATTTAGAACCCATTGTCACTTTAATCCCCTTTTTATTTGTTTGTTCAATCGTTTTTATTACATCACCAGTTAAGCGTTGCATCATCTGACTAAAATCTGCTTTAAATGTCGTTAAGGGTGGATGGTATAATTTACTTAACACATGATCATCAATTCCAATGATTGAAATATCTGTTGGAACTTTAATTTGTTTTTCGTTAAGAGCCCGAATGGCACCAAATGCGATACTATCGTTCGCAGCAAAAAAAGCTGTCGGTAAGTCACCATTCATTTTTAAAAACTTTTGCATAGAAATATAGCCATCGGTGCTATTAAAATCTGATTGAAGGATCCATTCTTTCCTTATAGGTAGCCCATGATTTTTCATGGCTTTAAGAAAACCTTCATATCTTGATAGCCCGGAATGTCTTTTAATGTCTCCATTGATGATTCCGATATTTCGGTGATTCAAACTAACCAAATAATCTACTGCCTTCATTGCCTCACCTTCGCTGTCAAAACTATACACAATCCGGTTTGGTTCATCACGCCCAGGTAAATCCTGATCGACAATACCTATAATAAAACCTTCTGCAATAAGTTCCTCTATAAAAGGTTCATGATTATCAGCACCCATAAAAATACCAGCATCAATTCTATTTTGGTAAAAAACAGTTTTTACGCGTTCTATATTTTTCGGAGATTTACAATCTCGAATAATATTTGTTAGCACATAGTAATCATGGGATGATGCTTCTTCTATCACACTAGTTACCAACATATTACTTGTAGGATCACTTGAAACACTACCTTTATCTATAATAAATAACCCTATATTCCTCATATTTTTACCAGCAAGAACTTGGGCGGACATATCAGGGAAGTAATTAAATTCTTTGATAACTTTCATTACCTTTTCCCTAGTTTCTGGCGGTACACTTGGATAATTATTAATCACTCTACTTACTGTACTTCTAGATACACCAGCTAGTTGAGCAATTTGTGTACTGTTCATTTTATTTCGCTTCATTTATCTTCCTTCTCCCGTGAACACGCGTTTATTGATTGATTTCATTTTATACCCGTAAAGTAATAGTGTCAATAAGTAAATTAAGTATTTTGAATATTCTCTGAACGCGGTTTCATTACTATGTGAAGTTATACTATCATTTACACGAGGTATATACGTTCAAGATACCATTTACAATTTAAAACTGTTTACAAAAATACTGCCGGTGAATATGAAATGTATTATTATTATTATATAAATTTCTAACAATCAAACACATTCAATTATCCTCATATGTTTATAAATAACGAATTTATATTGTTTCTCGAAAAATCATCTCAATTTGATATTTGTTTAATATCAAATTGAGATATATAATAAAAGCAAGAAGTTAAAGAAAGCGATTACAACTATACGTTGCTTCTGATATTTAAGGAGGATGTAACATGAGCCAATTAGCGAGAGAATCAAAAGTGAAGGCTTTATTAGCCAAACAAAAATTCAATGAAAAAGAAATTTCAGAAATGTCAGATCCACAAATTGAATATTATCACTGGCTCTATTTTGAAGATTCTGTTTACGATTATATGTAAAACTAATATATAATATAAATATATTAAAAGCTTTTGTACACAGTACAAAAGCTTTTTTATATGACTAGTATCCATACCTAGTTAATTTTTATTTAACAATTAACAGCAAGAACTAAAAACAATGTTACGTAACTTTCTCGTAAGTTGTGTAGTCCCTGCATCTTTTTTCTGCATCATCAATAAAAACGTTAAATCATCTTTTGGGCAGTTAATAAAATAGCAACCTAGCCAACCGTTCCATCCATATTCACCTAGACTTCCAAAATTACTAGCCTGACTTGGTTCTGTTAAGACTTGCATTAGGTTTCCATAACTATATCCTTGTGAACCCCAAAGTTCGAAGCTTTTTTGTTGTTCAGATTGTAATGTTGCCGATGTTAAATAGTTTACTGTTTTTGGACGTAAAATCTGTTTACCTTCTAATGTTCCTTGATTCATCAGCATTTTCGCAAATTGAGCATAATCATCGACAGTTGATACTAAGCCTGCACCTCCAGACTCAAAAGCTGGATTTCGATCCATTTGGTGAACGATTCCTAAATGGTTGCCAGTATATAGTTCTAATTCTCCATCCCCTGTATCTGCATACGCTTTCACAAGACGGCATCTTTTTTCTTCAGGAAGCCAAAATCCTGTGTCGTTCATCTCAAGCGGATCAAAAAGTTCTTTCTTCAAGAATTCTCCAAACCTTTGTCCACTTACTACTTCAATAACAGCTCCTAATACATCAGCTGAGGTTCCATATTGCCAGGATGTACCAGGCTGAAAGGCAAGAGCACCTTTCCCTAACTTGTTCATTGCTTCTACTGTTCCCAAAGGAGAATCTCCTAGTAATCTATCATCAATCTCCTCAAATAAAGCAATTGTATCCTTTCCTGCTTGATCTTCTCCGCCATATACTAACCCAGAAGTCATAGCGAGTATGTCATGCAGATTGACTTCTCGATCTACCGGTACTAATTTCCCATCTTTCTCTACCATCTGATGTTTAAATCCATCCAAGAACTGACTGACAGGTTCATTTAATTCTATTTCACCACGTTCCACTAAAATCATTGCTGCAGCAGCAGTTACTGGCTTGCTCATAGAATATAAGCGAAAAATAGAATCTCTTTGGATTGGCAGCTTTGCGTCTTTATCTGCAAAACCATCTTCATGATAAAAAATTTCTTCTCCCTCTTTTAAGACAAGGATATTCGCACCTGCGATATCTTGGTTTTCGATACTTTTTCTTATCGCTTTTTTAACCTGAATCATTGCAGCTTTCTCCATCAACCACATCTCCTCCTCTTTATAATCTACTATGTCTTATACACTGAAAGGAAGGAAATAAGTTCTCAACTTATTCCTCCCCTTCTACTCTCATTTTATATATCGATATTCCATTAAACTATTCAAAATCGAGATTTCCTGTATTAATTCCTCACCAACATTTGTCTCTAAAACCTTTTTCCTCTCTAACTCTTTATCCACTATTCTTTTAACGGATAAAACATCCGTTCCATTTAATAAGACATCATCTTTGGAATTAAAATACTGATGAGCGACAAGCTGCATACCATAGGAATTATATAACAAAGTATATCCAGCAATTCCTGTTGTTGATTGATACGCTTTTGAAAAGCCTCCATCAATAACAATCATTTTTCCATTTGCTTTGATTGGATCTTCACCTTCAATTTCTTTAACAGGTGTATGTCCATTTATGATATGACCTTGATCTGGATTTAAATCAAATTCTAAAAGAATTTTACGGCAGATTTCTTCGTTTTCACGTAAATGGTAATATGGATTCTTTTGCTCTTTATGTGTTGCTTTATCCTTTATAAAATATCGTTCAAAAGTTGTCATGGCTCTTTTCCCAAAAAGTGAAGAATATTCTCCTGTCCATAAATACCAGACCATATCTGTAGCAAGATCATCTGTTTGTTCAGGGTGTGCAAAGGAATAGCGTAAATAATGCTCAAATACATCAAGTAATTCACGACCAGCATAGGTTTTATTCTCAATGACCATACTTTCCATATTTCCTTCTTCATCTAAAGGAATACAGCCATGGATTAATAAGTTTCCATTATATCTTAAATAAAGACTACCCTTTTTCATCAGGAAATTCATATGTCTAGCAAGCTTTTCCGAATGCTGAACAGAAAATAAAAGCTTGTCCATCACTTGCTTTTCTTCGTCTAATAATTGGTCAGGCTGCTCGGGATTAATTGTTGCAAAACACGTATTTTCTAAAGAATAGGTACTCTCGCCAATTGTTATTTCATTTTTCTCATAATCTATTTTCTCAAGTAATAGTCTTTCTGCCATATTAAAGTTAGGACGCCTTTTTATAATAGGACTTTCTAGCTTGAACTGAATCATTGCTATCGCTTGATGAATTTTTGTAATTTGTAATTGTTCTTCATTAGAAAGTTTATTATCTGATTGGATTTTAGGTCTAAAGGCAGGATTATCTCCATAATATTTCTCCGCTAAATTAAGAAGCGGTCTAAGATTGATCCCATACACATCCTCGATAATGTCTAAATTGTTATACCTGGCACAAATTCTAATAATGTTCGCAAGACAGACCTTAGAACCAGCAAAGGAACCAATCCAAAGAACATCATGATTTCCCCACTGAATATCAACAGAATGATAATTAATGAGTGCTTCCATAATTTTATCAGGTTCAGGCCCACGATCATAAATATCCCCTACAACATGAAGATGGTCAACAACCAATCTTTGAGTCGTATAAGCAAGACCTATAATCAGCTTTTCAGCCTGACCAAGAGTAATAATTTGCTGGACAATTTTTGTATAATAAGGTTCCTTAAAATTAGTGAACTCATCCGTTTTGTATAGTAGCTCCTCTATAATATAAACAAACTGAGTTGGCAATGCCTTACGTAATTTCGAACGTGTATATTTGGAGGAAGCATACGAAATTAACTTAATCATCCGCTCGATGAATACGCTATACCATTGATGTAATTCTTCTTCATTGCTAAAATGATTCTTCATTAGCGTAATTTTTTCTTCTGGATAATAAACTAATGTTGCAAATTCTTTAATTTCTTTTTCTGTTAATACCTTTTTATAAATGTCCTCTATTTTCTCTTTTACCTTTCCCGAACCATTTCTTAATACATGTTGGAAGGCTTGAAACTCTCCGTGTAAATCACTAACAAAATGCTCTGTCCCCTTTGGTAGATTGAGGATTGCCTCGAGATTAATAATCTCGGTCACAACTTTTTCTTCACAATCATATTTTTGTGCTAATAAATCTAAGTATTTTGTGTACAAATGTATGTATCCCCTTTCACAACTCTCTCTTTATTATACAATGACTAGATTGAGATGAAATACTTATATTATAAGAGAAAACTTATTTTTATAGAATAACAATGATGATCATGAATTGTCTTTGTTTACCGTGTACACTGTGAAGTAGCCACAACAAGTATTGTTTTAGATTGGTACCTTCTATGAAAATTATCAAAGATTAAGAAAATTTGAACTATTTCTATTCTATTGGTCATTTGGAATAGGGTCAATAAAAAAGAAAAGCATATCGGGAATTTTTCTCTATTACCTTTGATAACAGTGTAGGCAAGGTGTGAAATCACTGATATTTACCGATCTATGTTTTATTCCCATTACACCAGATCAATTTAATCTTATTGACAAGATAGGGATTGAGAATATGGCGTGCTTTCTACGTCAATGTAACTTTAAGAATGATAAAGACGATCTCTTAGATGATCGAAAAATTGTTAGACTACTTCTCCTCTAAGGATGAGGTATATAAAACACTCCCCTGCGGAAAACTAGACACGCTTTTCAAAAGAAAACTCAAAGTTTCTTTATAAAAAACTGGAAGGATGATAAACAACTAAGTGAGGACCTTTCTGAGTATGTAACCAGAAGGCTGAATATTGGGATATCTAATAAATCTCCTTCAATAACAATTCTATATGGGTTTTCGAAAAATCATATCAAATTGATATTTGTTTAATCTCAGTATGAGATATATAATAAAGACAAGAAGTTAAGAAAGCGTTTACAACAATAGATTAATTCTTGGTTTTCATACATAGGGAGGATTTAAGATGAGTAAAATAGCCAGAGATTCCAAAGTGAAAAATTTACTAGACAAACAAAAATTTAATGAAAAACAAATTTCTGAAATGTCAGATGCACAAATTGAATATTATCACTGGCTCTATTTTGTCGATTCTGTTTACGATTATATGTAAGGTAAATAGCAGCTTATTATATTGCTAATTAAATAGAAAATACTAAAAAAGGCATGTAAACTGACAAAGTTCTGACACGCCTTTTTTGTTTGTAAGCTTTTAATAACCTAAGTTTAAACTATAAAAGTTTTCAATTATTAACTTTGTTCTTTTTAGTCCTATACAATAGAATTGCTGAGAAGATGATTACAATTGCTCCGATTAACCCAACGAATACTGCTGTCGGTTGAGACATAATAGGAAATCTCGACAACGCTACTAATATTAACCCTAAAACAAGCACAATTACATTCTTTGTGTCTCTGCTCATTTATTACACCCCCTATGATTATTATTTCGTAAACTTAATTGACGCTTTATCTAAAATTCGCCATGTCATTACACCTGTCAATTATGTAATTTAATCAAAATGAACCTCAAAACGGAACCCTTTACTTATAGATAATGTCCGCTTTTTCCTTTCGACTAGGTATTGTTCATTCCGTAAGGAGGCGGTCTTTACTTTGCTCCATTAGTCATTCTTATTTTTCTCAGAATGACATTAGCTGCTTCGACTGCACCACCTGCGTTTTGAAAGGTTTTAGAAAGCTTTCTTGCATTATCCTCATATGTTTGATTTCCTATAATATCTGCTACTGTCCTAGCCAAATACTTTGGCTTATTTCTCCTTAGCTTCACTCCGGCACCAAGTTCTTCGACTCGTTCAGCGACGATTCTTTGTTCACTATGTAAAGGATATAAAACCATAGGTACTCCGTAATACAAACTTTCATTCACACTATTCATCCCGCAATGTGTAATAAAAACATCTGCATTTTGTAAAATCAACAATTGATCCACCCGATTTTTCACTGTGAAATTAGGTGGTAGATGACCTAGCGAGGTAATTTCTGTTTTTTCCCCTACAGACATCACAATATCGTATTGACTATCTTCGAAAGCTTTAATGCAATTTCGATAAAAATCTTGATTTTGATTGAGTATTGTCCCTAGGGAAATATAGATCAATTTTTTACTTTTTCTTTCTAGTTGTTCACATGATGTCTTCCTTATTGAAGGACCAACAAAGGCATATCTGTCAGAAAAAGTCTCGACCATTGGTTGAAACTCTTTTGAGGTATACACGATAGTATCTGTGTCATTATCATTTTGTACAACTGCTACAAAATTCTCTACATTATATCCCTGTAATCGAAGCAATTGCATTTTTTTGTTAATTCGAGGCATTCCAGTTATCATCCTCAAAATTTCCTTTAGGCTACGTTTCATTAACTTGGCCGTAAACTGATTGAATGCAAAGGTTGTTGTAGAACAAATATATGGAATGTCTAATTTCTTTGCTAATAATTTCCCCCAAAAGCATAAAGCGTCAGAAACAATACAATCAGGTTGAAATTCTCTTAGTTCTTTACACACCTTTTTATCTAAAGAAATTGTTGTATCCACAATCATTTCTATTAATGCGGCAAAATCCTTTCCCACTTTGCGGTTTAATTCCTCTTGTGATATATGTGGTAAGAACTTATCACAAGGAATGAATGTTGCACCTACTATTTCAATTTTATCTTTAAATTCCATAAATGAGTAGTAACAAACTTCATGTCCTTTGTTTACTAACTCGGCTACAACTGGAAGTGTTGGGTTTGTATGACCGTGTGCGGGGATTGAAAAAAATACGATTCTACTCATTCAGGTTCAACAACTGCTGTTTCAGCTTTACGAATCATATCAGCAAATTCTATAAAGCTATCACTCTTTAAAACAGCTATTCCTTTTGATGCATCATCCCCCAAAACTACCAGCTTATCACCTGCATGAATTTGATACATGTCTCGTGCCTGTTTTGGAATGACAATTTGTCCGCGTTCCCCTACTTTTACCACTCCAAAGAATGGTTTCCCCCTAGGACCAAGCTGCTCAACTTCTTCTTCACTCATGTTACTTGATAATTGATCCAAAGATACTTGAAATAATTCCGCTAACAATTGACCTTTCTGAATATCAGGCAAGGCCTCTTCATTCTCCCATTTAGCAACTGTTTGACGTGATACGTTTACCTTTTCAGCTAATACTTCCTGAGTCATTTTGCTCTTTTTACGTAACATACGAATATTCATACCAATCATATCTTTCATCTCCTATAGTTTTAACTATATATAAGCTATTTGTTAAAGTCTACCAATAAACAATAACATCTTTTGTTTAAAATTGTGGCAGACTTCAGTCCGATAATAAGTTATATTAACTCAATTATTTAAAAAACAAAGCATGCGAAAACAACCATATTTATAACCCATATAGACTGTGCAACTGCGATGATTG
>JAPSLU010000200.1 GCA_031180405.1 Bacillus sp. (in: firmicutes)
CTTCTGCATCAAGGTCCCCTGCATAATAGAACAGATAGGATTTAGGCGGAAATAGCTTGAAGAAAAAAGAAAAGCTCTGTTCAATTTTCTTTCCCTCTCCATAAATAATCAGTTCAGGCTCATAATCAAGCTGTCCTGCCTCCAATAGTTTAATGGAGGTATGAAAGAATGCTAGATTTTCAACAATGAGTACCCGCTGAATCTCATTTATCTCTTTCCCCTGCTTCAACCAAAAGACAAACGGCTCGCCATAGCGTTCCATTTTAAGCTGTTCCTCAGAAACACCAATTCTAGTTAAAAAGCCCTTTCCCTCAGGAAATTCGCTGCTATCTACTAAAAACTTCTCATGCCCAAAGAGCTCCAGGCTTCTTTCTTCGACTGAGACGATTTCCCGTTCCTGACTGGATTGGAGAAAGGTATAAACATGTTGAATTCGCGTCCATTCATCCTTCGTTTGCCACTCAGGATGGCGTTCATAATAGGAAAAATCAAACTGGTCACTTAATTTCATCATTTCAAGCCGATCCCATTTGACCTCTTGAACCTTTACATTCACCCAATAATATAAGGCAAGCGATGGTGTTTTTCCATTGAATTGGTTATTTTGAATCGGAGTCAATTGCCCTTCTGCCTCCAACGCTTCAATTGCATGGCAAAACAACGCATAGCCATCCATTTCAAAATAATCATCCATAAGCATGCGTAGCTGTAGTTCTAGATCATTTATATTGATTTTCTTTTTCTGTTTTGGGTGTTGGATGTCCTCTATAAAGCCTCTTACTCTTGTTTCGATAATATCGATTTTATTCACCTACTTACATTCTACCTTTTCTCTGAGATAGACTTAGAAAAAAGGATTGTACATGTTTATATTATAAACTAGTTTTAGTTTTGTTCGTAAATGGATTTTATTTCTTGGGATGGGATGGGGGAATGATTTAGGTTTAGAGTTTATCGTTTTTTTCTCAAATAATGCACGGAGCTGTGTATAAAGTATGTTTTTAGTAGGAATTTATAAAAACTAAAAACCCAAGAATGATTGATATTGTAGCATTCTTGGGCTTTTATTTAACCAATCAAGGTAAGGGCAATTGTGATAAAGGTACAATGATAGATTATCCGATTACGTCTTAATTCACATTGTGTTGTGCAGGTGAATGAATCACAGCATCTTTTTTAAAAAAGCTTTTGAACCTTTTGTAAACTATCCTATTACTTTTTGATGCACAACTTCTAATAAAATCTCATTTCTTTTTAGATTAACAAATTCTAAGATTCCCCTAACAAATTTTGAAAACTCTATTTCATCCTCGATTAATTGACTTGCTTTTTGTATTTCAAAGTATGCAAATGATTCAAGGTATTCCATATTAAGTACTTCTAGCCAGTATGTTTCTGCATTTTTACCATGTTTGAGATCGTCATCAAGTTGGCAATATACTTGTTCTATTATACGTGACTTTGCTATTTCTAATTCCATCATATATGTATCACCCTATGTTATAGTATTACAATGATTCTATTTTTAGGGTTCTATTTTTCGGGCATAAATTCTTTTGTTCAAATAATGAACAATTTATGTTCAAACGAAAGACTCCATTAAATTTATAAGCTCTCTTCTTAACTTAACTTGAAAGACCACCAGTAATTTGACACTGGTGGTCGAGGTCTAAATAGTTCTTTAACCCTTGCCAATACTTGAGTTTCTAATAGCAATTTGTAAATGAATATAATTCTTACTTAAATAATCTTCTCATATAAGAATTTAATAATTGGACGAACCATTTTTTCAGCTAGTATTACTGGAACTGCATTGCCAATTTGTTTGTATTGCTCATTAAGTTTATGGTTATTCGTAACGTTTTCTTTATTACCATTTGAAAACTCGAACCAGTCAGGAAAAGTTTGAATTCGAGCAACTTCACGAACTGATAAACGACGATTAAAATCACCTTGAAATTCCCAAGAGTCTTTTCCGATTTTTTTCATAGGTTCACCGTGAGGGTGCATTGGAGCTTGTCTACCGCTCGCTTGAATAGTAAAACTTTGCTCATTCCAGTTCTTTTTACGATTTCTGCTCATATACATACTTGAAAACGAACCTTCGTAAACATCTTTTGCCTCTAGAGGCAAATCACTAATTATATCTTTCAAAGTGACATATGGTAGCTTTCCTTCTCCATGTGTAGGTTCTGGAACTTCATATTCATAACTATATTTTTTATAAATATCATTGCGAATTCCAACAATAAATACTCGTTCACGAAGTTGTGGAACACCATAATCGCGGGAATTCACTAAATGAGCAGTAACGTAATAACCCGCAGCTTTAAAGTCCTCTATCATTTGACTAAGAACTTGTCCTCTCCCCATTGTCATAAGACCTTTTACATTTTCAGCAACAAAAAACTCAGGTGTACTTTGCACTAAAGCACGAATATAATGAACGTATAGAAAGTTCCGTGGATCATCGAGTAATCGAGGACCAGAACTACTAAAACCCGGACATGGAAATCCACCTAGCATAAGGTTACATTCTGGAAATTCTGCTACTTTACGAATATCCTTTGCGACTTTAGTGACTGTCGAAGGGAAGTTATTAACATAACTTATGTTTGCAGAGGTAAACATATCATTTGAATAAACAAAATTGCATTTTACTTTACTACGTAATTTCAAATATTCTTCTTTATTTTCAAAAGCTTTATATGCCTTTTCTTCTCCAAATTGAACTACCATACTAGAAAGTTCTACACCTAAATCTAAGCCACCCGCACCAGAAAATAACGAAACAATATTCGTTTCTCCTTCGGCATAATGCAGATTTTTTAACATTTCTTTTTCCTCTAATTTGTCTTTTTCAGTGATATTAGTTTGAACAAGTTCGTTTTCTTCACGAATTTTTTCGAACAAAATATTTTGTACTTCTTCGGGCGTGAAAGTAAGCGAAGACACAAAAGTTCTTTTTTCTCTTTCAGCAACTACCATAAGAAATCACTCCTTTTCAATATATAGCATCTTACCATAATAGATTGGATTTGGCCAGTCTTTGTTACTGTGAGAAAATAAGGAAAAAAACAGAAGGAGAAATAGAATGACACAATTACCTACAACAAATGTTTTAGTAGCTTTAAAGAACATACTCGATAGGAATTCAAGTATTCTCACACCAATTTTTCGGTCAAACGGATCAGCAAATGCTGCGGGAGATAGCCTTGAATTTTTCGTGAAAGATATGTTTTGCACAGGTGCTAGTCAATACCAGTACGAACATGAAAAAATGAAGAAGTACAATGAATATCTAAGTTGGACTGGTAATTCGTCTAACTTCCCTGATTTTATTATTAAGGGTGGAGCAGGTGTTGAGCCGAAAAAACTAAATAATCAGAGCTATTCTTCTCTTGCGTTAAACAGTTCGTATCCAAAAGACTATATCTATCCAGATAGTCAAAACTTACCTAAAGATATTAACGAGGAAGAGTGGGATAGAAAAGAGGTTATATACGTTGCTGGAAATTTAAATAATCAAAATAACAAACTTCTTTCACTTTGGTTTGTTTACGGGAATACAATGGTAGCCGACCGCTCTACCTATATAAACCTGATTGATGAGATTAGAGATGCAGTAGCAAGTACAAATGCCACATTGATTACTTCTAAGGAATTGGCTCGTGCAAAAGGAATTGATCCATTAAAATTATCAAATCTTCGAGTTCGCGGAATGTATGAATTAGAACATCCACATAAAGTATTTAGTAAATATATTACACGGGATGATATTCCTTCTGATGCATCAAAAATATTTGTAGTTATGCTAATTGACGATTATATTGCCCTTGAAGAAAAACCTGATTTTTCAACACATTTCGCTAGTGGAAAACTGAAGAAAACCGAAATATATATCCCAAATCCAAATAACCCTAGTGAAAAACTCGAGGCAATTCTATTCGAAGGTTGGACTGATTAATTTATAGTTAGATAACGATTCTAGTTACCACGAGTAAGCTAATACATATCAATAAAAAGCTTGAAGGATATAAAAATAAAATTACAGAATTTCAAAAGTGGATTTCCGAAGAATGCAAAAATGATAGTTTAAAATCAATTTTTTTCAATGTAAGGTCACTATTTTTTGTTCAACTAAGCTTTTTATTTATTCCATTAAAAGGCGCGCTTTAATTGTTTTGGTTTAGTTAGAAAAAGGCATTAGCATCAATAAGAACCGTTCTTCATAACATCCAGCTATTTTAGAAGAGAATTTAAAAATGAGCTTATTGAATTAAATCAAGTGCATTAGCTGAAGCAACATATAAAATCATTAAGACTGAGTTTGTCAATCGTCGTCAATTTAATAGTTTGGAAGAGTTAGAGAAAATACAGCTGGTCATTTTACTCATGATGGTAAGGATATATAATCATGGTGACAATGAGGATAACAAACATATGCTACAGCAATTTGATACTGTTAAACCTATCGTGTTTTATACTCGTGATAACAAATGGCTGAGCATAGTGAATATATGATTGATGATAAGATACTTTCGATAACTCAGTTGGTAGTATTCTGTTAGGTCATCAAGGTCAAATTGCTACCATATACAACTTTCAATATGGAGTTTATCTTCTAAAGCAACATCTTTATTATTGAATATATGAACGCAAAAGCCAACTGACTGAATGTCGGTTGTTTTTGTATGATGAGGTTTTGTAAATGCTAGAATACCCTTGGTTAGCTATCTATCCCTCTAGGGTAAAATAGAAAAAAGTTGTGAGGATAAGAGGACCAGATGCACCTTTTCTTACACGAAAGGTACCTAATAGATTTTTTTGTGTGAAATTGAATAAAAGTGCGACCAACTCAAGCCAGCATTGAATTCTCATTGAATTTTATATGTAAAAACGTTTATTTTGATGAACCTTTTGGCGTGAAATTGCTTTATTTCCAAGGGAATGTCAACTCCAAGGTTGACTTTCCCCTATTTGAAAGATGAGGTCTGGACCGAACCTATCCTGTCAAGGTGCACTAGTAGCTCTAAGTACTGCCTCGTCAAAGAGGTGTAATCGTCCCAATGTTGGAAATAAACATTAAAATTGATGTGAAAATTCCCGTTGTTATCATTGAAATACATTAGGCTTTAAGGAATTTATTTCTTTGAGAAGAGCAAGCACACTGCCTTTGACCCAAAGCAAAGAGACCTTGACTGGCCACTCCTTTTTAGGAGTAGTTTTTAACGTGTCCACGCCCAACGTTCCATGCCCGTACAAAACTGTATTACTCGTCGAGTAACAGTTGAAGATGTTACGTTTGTAACACTGAAAGTTAGCCGATTTTATTATTGTAAAATAACAAATTTATAACCGTGATAGCCATACGTAAATACGCAGAAAAATGTAAATCGAATACATTGTTACTTAGAATGCAATCTTCACCGTGTGGTGTATTGGTTATACGGTAATAAAATTCTCACAAGAGATTTAAGAATATGGTAAAAACAGCAGTAGTATTATTGGGGTTATGTGGATAGGAATAACGTGTAAAGGGGCAAGCATACCGCAAGCCCGTTTTTTTATGGTTTTATTCGTAACCATGCTTTAACCTATGTTCCCTTAAAAATATGCTAGAAGGATAATTCTCTTTTGGGATTGTAAAAGATAAATTCGTAGATATTTCTTGCCCTTCAAAATCATAGTTCGCAGAATAAAGCACTTCATATTCGTCAGTAATGCTTATATAACCGTTCTCAAAAAGACCGTCATGCAATTTACAAAGCAAAATTGCGTTTGTAGTATCTATTCTTTCATCAGCAGTTGCCGTAGACCACGTTTTAATATGGCTAGTAATAAGCAACTTAGGATCGTTAACACTGCATAGAGCACACTTTGAACGGTAATTTTGCAGTAGTGCCTTACGTAACTTGTATTGACCTTGACGGGCTTTAATCGTACGGAGTACGTCCTTTCCGTCATTTTCAGTAAAAGTAATTTTACGGGAAATCCCACCGTCATCATAATTAGCTAAATGAAATTCTTCTAAATCTTCAACGTTAACGTTCATTAAACTTTCTTCAATCTTCTTTAATGTTAATTTAGGGTATTTAGCTTTGCTATTACCGTCAAACCCGTAAAAATGAATAACAGACCATGCCTGCCAGCCGTCTTCTTCATTAAGTGCTTCTATTCGTTGTTCAATTTTACGGTTACTTATCCCTTCTTTTAAAAATTGGTATAAAACCTCTGCTCTTACCCAAATGGGTAAACTTTTTACAAAGTTAATTCTTCGTTGGTCTAAATTAGCCATAAAAACCTCCGTAACATTTACGCTTTAACTAGCGTACCTTTATCAAGTTGGTATTCGTAAGTATTGAATAAGAACGTTACAACGGTTTTTGCGGAGTTAATAACCATTAACGCATGGTGCTTATTAACTTCATATCTACGGTGATGTGCATCCCCATTTTCATTACGTATTTCTGCTAACCCGTTAACAATGTTAATTAGCCCGCTCAATACCTGCTTTAACGGTTTCTCTAAATTAGGGTTATCGGTATTTAAATTTAATTCCTTACGAACTCTAGTAAATAACGCAGGTAAATCAAGTTTATCTTTTAAACTTTCCCCCGTAATGTTAACGATTATTTCGTTACAAACGCCCTCTACTAACGAACGGGCACTTGTAATGGCTCCCGAGTAATCCCCATCTGCGAACCTTTTATCGCACTTTGTTAAGTCCTCTTTTATATGTGCAAAAGTTAAACGGTCGGGTACTTCGCTTTTAACGTGAATAATTTTAACGTCTATATTCTCTTCTTCAAGGATGTCTATATATTCGTTATAGCTAGCCCTAACAATATTCCTCAGCGTGTATTGGTTATCATACTCGCCTATATCTGCGGTTAAATCGGATACTGCTTCGTCAATAGTACGGCTTGTCGTTATAAAGCTAGGTATTGTTAGTTTCCGTTCTTTGGCAATTGCTTTTATAATAAAACGGCTCTCTTGATACAATGCATCGGGTACAGACCAATCCGCAAATGGATCGCCGTTTCTACTATCAAAATACTCGTTTATTGCATCGGATAAATTTCTCTTCGTCTTTTCTAGTATCTCTATTGTGTTCATTTACCGCTCCCCTTTTACAATATTATCCTTTAAAACTATTATATCATCGCTATAAAGCGTTGGGGAGATAGATTAGTTAACGGTTAAAACAACTACTAAGCATACGTAATAATGGTAACCTCTAATTAAAACTAACGGTAAGCATTCCCCCAATATATATAAGGTAATGTAACGGGTAGATGGCGTAGCGGTAACGTATGGCACTATATTTAACCCTCCGCTTTTTAAAAATCTTGTAAGCAAATTTTACGGGCTAGGCAATCTATCCGCAGACGAGATACCTTCCCCCTCTTTACCGTAGAAGAAAGGTTGCGTATTATTTAACGACGGCGGGCTTTGTAGCGTGTGGTGAACGTAGTGTAAGCGTAGAGGGTATATATTGTAAGGCGTGTATATAGTGTACAATACCATGCATAGTCATACGGTAATAAATCGTGTGTATATAACGTAAAAAAACGCCTACCCGTTAAGGTAAACGTTATATATGTAAGGTTAGTACAGAAGACACGAACCCACACGCCCGCGAAGGCAACGGATTTTGAGTCCGTCGTGTCTGCCATTCCAGCACTTCGGCTTAATTTAAGGAAAGGGTATTACGTATGTTTTGCCGTAATGTTATCGGGCATAACGATACTGTACGATTTTGAGTCCCCCAAAAAACTAAAACTGCAATAATGTCAATAGCCACAACATTTGTTGGACTACCTATTTTTTCAATTATTACGACTACTTCTAATTATGCCTTCGGTTCTAAAAATCGTCAAGCACCTAATTAGTTTGTTTATTGAATTTCGCTTGACCTAATTGTGTATACTTCTTTATTAGATGAGCTTCAAACTGTCTTGCTTCTTCTACCTTATCAAATTCCCCAACAATTTTATATTCGATTTTACCTTCCTTCATAAGTTGCCGATGTTACAATTTTCTTCTATTAGTATACCTTCTGCATCGATACCAAACTCCACTTCCAACATAAACAACTTCACCATTGAGCCAATGTTCATAAACAATTTGCTTATCCTCTTTTCTAAGGGATTTTTGGTCAAGATTATACTTCTTGATAGTTGAATAATCTTTTGAAAAGAAACTCCATAAATCTTAGCTATATCTTGATTCGTCATTTTATTTAATAAATGCTTCCTAAGTTCTTCTCTAGATGGTAGCATAAAAAAATCACCT
>JAPSLU010000201.1 GCA_031180405.1 Bacillus sp. (in: firmicutes)
AAAACTTTTAACTCTTATTACATGCGATGATTATGGTGATGCTAGAGTATTAACCAGAGGTCACTATGTGAAAAAAATACCGATTAAAGAGGCATCAAGTAAAGTTGTAGAGGCTTTTCATCTACAGTTGAATAATAAATAACATCTTTATTTTATAAATTAAGCTGTCTTTTTAAATAAGAAGATGTTAAGTTTGGAGCTTCAACAATCGAGCGCTTTTCTTAAATAAGGAAAGGGTCTTAAGTTGTACTAATCACCCCGAACTTTTTAAATGTTACTAAATTAAAGGGCGCATTTCTGGAGTAATTGGAAATGCGCTCTTTTTAATGAATAAGGCCATATTCTAGAATAACGTATTGTGAAAATGATGTGGATTTGAAATAGTTGTTATTAAATTAAAGGCAGTTTATATCTTAAACGTAAAAGGTGATATGATGATACGTATGTTTAGATTAGATGATGTAGACTACATAATTAACTCGCGCTATGAGCTCTATATCAGGGAGTTCAATTACGATTTATCTTTCCGAGAATTTATTGCAAATAGTGTAAAGGGTTTTTAAGTTTCCTCAAGATTAGATAAATGACAATACTTCAAAAGACCCTGCTCAATCGTTTAAAAAATTTAAATAATAAATCTATGGATTAGTTGACTGAACTAAGGTCAGTATCAGTTGACACTTCCTACCTATTTTCATTCTTGGTGGTGAATCGACGAACTTGCGATTCATGGATGGCTAAGGGGGCAGGTGCACTTAGACTAATTAAGGTGTACCAATCATAAGTAAACAAGGTTAAATAATACCTTTAGAGAAAATCAAAAGGCTAATCTAATATTTTCAAGATGGCCTTTTTTATTTATAGTTAAAATGGTCATATGAATATACTTATCTTACAAATATTTCAAGTAACATATTAGATGGCAGCGAACAAAACTTAATACAGTTAAGGAATGAATTTATATATTATTTGCTGAATATATAAGAGTAAATGGGGTGAGAGTATTGGCTATATTCCAGTACGAAGTTTTTTTAACAGTTGTTGAAAGTGGCAGTTTTACAAAAGCTGGCGAAAAATTAGGGCTGTCTCAATCAGGGGTTAGTCATAATATTTCAACACTTGAAACAGAATTAGGAATCGTATTGCTCCGGCGTAATCGGAACGGAATATCTTTAACCGATGCAGGAGAGAGAGTTCTATCACATATTCGTCAGATCAATCATCATGCAAAATTGCTTGAACAGGAAGCTGCTCTTATTCAAGGGATCGAAGTAGGAAGCATTAAAATAGCTACCTTCCCTAGTTTTTCCTCTAGGTTTCTTCCAGGTCTCATTCGTAATTTTATAAATAAATATCCGGGTATCCAGATAGAGCTATACGAAGGAGGATATGACGATATCAAAAGTTGGATCACTTCAGGAACGACTGATATTGGTTTTTTAAGTCTTCCAGTCAGAGAATTTGAAACGATTCAATTACTTAAAGACGAATTATTTGTTTTAGTACCTGAAACTCACCGATTGAGTACAATGAAACTAGTTCAAGTAGAATCAATTCATAATGAATCATTTATTATGCCAAAAGCAGGTTGTGATGTTTTGATAAAGAGGCTGTTTAGAGAAAACAACGTAGTGCCTAATGTTGTTTTTGAGATAGAAGATAACAATACAATCATTTCTATGGTTCAAGAAGGGTTAGGGATAACTATAATTCCAGAAATGGTCATACCGAAAAACCTTCCTCCTAACACGAAAGTGATTCCGATTGGAACCGATTTGTATCGCGAAATAGGAATAGCAATAAAGTCTATTAAGCAGGCACCACCTTCCGTCAAGAAATTTATGGAGATCATTAAAGGACAATTTAAACAAGAGCAGCTTGAATAAGTACCTTAAGAAGGTCCTTTATTCAAGCTGAAATGCTATATAGTTAAGACGCCGCGAATAGTGATGGTTGCTGCTCCTGCAACTTTGATAACTGGTTCTGATTCCCTTGGAATAACTGTCACGTAAAGCATCCCAGATCTTCCGATCGCATCTCCTTGTGCGATTTTAAGATGTGTCGTCTCATTTCGAGGAATAATATTTTCTAAATAGAGGAAACCAGCCAATGCGCCGTTTGCTGCCCCGGTTACGGGATCCTCAGGTATGCCAATCCCGGGTGCAAAATCTCTGGTATATAAATCATATTCTTTCGAGGTGTTAAAAGTATAAAGGTGTGTCGTGCTGATATTATGTTCTCTATTTTGCTTCCCTAAAGCCGGAAAGTCAGGCATAGCATTGTCAATGTCCATTTGATTTTTCATAGGTACAAGTAAATGCCAGTTTCCGGTATTCGCCAGTTTAATTGGATAGTTTGTGTCGATGCTTTCAGTTTTGATGCCGATCAATTGACTGAGCTCTTCCAAGTCAATAGTGAAATCTTGTGTTTTTGGAGTAACTTGTGTCATTTCAACATCAATTATTTTTCCATTTTCTTTATGCCATACAACCGGTACTTTACCTATATTGGTTTCTAACACAATTCCTTCTTTTTTCTTTGCTAGACCAAACTCTGTTGCCAAAAGCCAGGTTAACCCAACAGTTGCGTGGCCACAGAAGTTGATTTCTTCAGTAGGAGTAAAGTATTTCACTTTATAATCATATTCCTCGTTAGTTGCAGGCAGTAAAAATACGGATTCCGGAATTCTTTAGCGATACTTTGCATCTCATCTTCCGATAATCTTTCTGCATCTAACACAACACCTGCTGTATTACCTCTAAATTTTTCTGTTGTAAAAGCATCCACATGATAAACGCTTATTTCTCTCATCATAATTAACTCCTTTCAAACATTTATTGATACCTCTATACTATGCCTTGAAGATACATTAGTAAAATGAATCTTTTTTATATAATAAATCGAAAATACTAATGCACTTTAACCCTCATAGGTGTATTGTGATGAACTATATCATAAGTAAATGAGGTTCTTAAGTGAAAAATTACTCTTAATGAATTAAATAGATGGAAATTAATTTAAATTTTGTCTAGTCTGTAAAGTCATGATGCAAACCCTTTTTGTGCACTATAGCACTTAAACTAAACCAGCTAGTAGCCCCACAGGGTCCATGCCCGTAATTTAGTTGCTTTGCCGACTAATCCGTGCTTCAAATGTCTCCAAAACTATAAACCAAAAACTATTACTAATCTAAATGAATCCAGTTTTAAGCGGCCAGTTCTGCCTTCTTTAATCCTGACAAGTGAGGGATGTCTTTTAACATCTTCTCAATTTTTAATGGTGTACCTCGTCGACTTTCTTCTCCATATTTTGATTCCGTATAGGATTTTGTATGTTCAGATACTGTCCACATTGTACCTTCTGTATAATATTCGGAAGTAACCTCCTGGTTATCATCTACCATATTGGTTCTTTTACCGAATCCCCCTGAAAAATTCTCTAAATCAATTGCAAATTCAACAACTGAAAAACCTGGAGAATGTCCATAATGCATCTTAAATTCACCGGTAGCCGTCGAATGTTCGGCGAACCATGGATGCCGGAACTTTCGCTGCCGCTCATGCGGATGCACTGGATACTGAAACTGCCAGCAAAGGGGAAGTGACAATAAAGAAGTCTTATTCCGGCAAAATATCAGGAAAGTGCGTTTATTCTATTGTTCTTAATCTTTATCGGTGGTAAAGCCATTCGCTTTTTCTAATGCCTTTTCAGGATAAAAGCCGAAGTAGGTACCAACAACTCCAATGGCTAATCCCCAAAGACTATTGTTAATACCAGTTAGACCTTGTAACCATACAAAGAAGGGCATAGCGATGGTTGGTTTGGTATTCCTCGTACTCGGTTCAATGCTTACTGGTTATTAGAAATATTAAATGAATTGCAATAAAAAAATTAATCTAGTTGATCTTTCTTATGGAGCACTGCATACTGTAAATTTTATTATATTTTCCCTTCCCTTTCATGTCGGCCATCCTAAAGACAGATCCTGATGAAGAAATGGCACGGATCATTCTAGCAGGTGAATTGCCTTCCCAGTCCACTCCACCGAGCGGCTGCAAGTTCCATCCTCGTTGTATACATGCGAGAGTTACTTGTAGGTCAGTCAAACATGAAATGAAAGAGGTCGAAGGACAGAGAGTTGGAATTAATGTAATAAAGGAAAAGAACGAATGTTTAGTTTTGTAGTACTTATTTTCACTTTTAAGATAATTCACCAAAAAACTTGGAGGAGTTAAATGATTAAAGAAATATATACATGGGCTAGTGAGCTGAAAGGAATTGTGTAGGCTCATGGGTCAAGACCGAGCCTTGGTTTAAACGTTGTAGATTCAATGGGAGCAATCATTCAAACCGTAAACTCCGTGAAAATCGCTTAAACTTTTTTTCTTCTGCCAAAGTGACTTCGCTGCAGGATAATTGATAAGACTTATAAAACATGACTGGATTATATGAATATTAAAAGGGGAAGTAGCCATCTAATGTCGATATTCTATCAATGCCGATGGTTGTGTCGTTTTGGAAGAATTGGTATTTATAAAAGTAAATATGTATTTCAACGTCCTTTATAAATCAACCAGAACAATATCAACTCTGTAAAGTACAGAACAACTTAAAGAAGAAAATACTACATTGCAAAAGCTAATCGAGGGAGTTCAGCAAAGATAAAGATAAGGAAAACTCATACAATTACCTCTTCATAACATCGTGGAGAGGTAATTGTATTCATATACAATACATGAAAAATCATATTCAATGATGGGACAAATAAATTGTAGAAATTCTGGATACTAATTTTAAAATTGGTTGTTATTAAAATTATGTCAACAAATTTATGTGAAAGAACTTTGTTGATACTTTGACATTAAAAAATTCACTATAATGAGTTATTTATCTTTTTGTTTATTAATGATATTAAATACTTCATTAAATAGTTGTTGAGAGGAGGAGAGTATTTTTAATTGTCGAATAGCTCCCTCACAAACACCCCATCTTATATATGTGTTTTGAGTTTCTTCCAAAATAAAACTAATTATTTCTTTTTCCTCCTGTGATAATTCATAATCATTTACTACTTTATTAAGTAACCTTTGTATTTTACTGATGGCTATTTCTTGATTTTCAACTGAATTAGTCGATTTATACGGAAAGAGAATTTGATTAGTTCGCTGTGTTATTTCAATGTTTTTCTCTAAACGCAAAATATTGTAATCTAAAATATCAGAACTATTAAGATTCAAATTCATTTGATCAGAATACCTAAATTGATATCCTAATCCTCCAATAAAATGGGTTGATAAATCCATCGCACTTTCTTCTATTTCATTCCCATAAACCTCTATTAAGCGTTTTGCTAACCAATTCAGCTCTTTATAATGGCTCTCCGCCATATATTTCTGTAAGGCCTCATCATTTTCCCCCAAGGAAATATTATATAACTCTGAAATTTTCTCAGTCCCATAGATGGAGTGCTTTACTCGAAGCTGAGAATAAAAAATTTGCTTATCACAAGGATTTCCTTCTAGTAGCAATAAGTTTTGCTGTTCTTCAACTTTTACATCAACTTCTTGAATAATACAAAGAATTAATTGTGATTTCGTAGAGAAGTAATTATAAAATGTGCCTTTTGAAACTCTGGACTGATCCAAAATATCCTGGATTGAAGTATCGTGATATCCTTTTGTTCGAAACAACTGTTTTGCTACTTCAATGATTTTCTCTTTTTTACTCATACATTATTATCTCCTCAAAAATTATTGACATCTGTATTATACCATATTATCATATTGTTGTACTATGGTTCAAAAAAATATACACTAGTTCAATCGAGAGGGATGTAAATGATATGGAAAAAAATCAAACCCAACCAATCGATATAAGTGGAAATCACTTTAATCGAGCTGGATTTGTACTTGTTTTAATGGTTGGAACCTTTTTAACCATTATTAATCAAACTTTATTGGTTACAGCTTTACCAAAAATAATGAGCGATTTAGATATTAGTGCTATTAATGCACAATGGCTTATTACTGCATTTATGTTAATCAGTGGCATAATGATTCCTACTTCAGCGTTTTTGTTAAATACAATAACTAATAGAACCTTATTTTTTGTGTCAATGGGTAGTTTTGCAATAGGTACTATAATTTGTGCACTAAGTACGACATTTAACATACTGCTTTTAGGGCGTATCATTCAAGCTATTGGTTCAGGATTAATGATTCCTTTAATGCAAACGCTAATGTTTTTGGTATACCCAGCTGAACGGCGAGGGGAAGCCATGGGGTTGGTAGGAATTGTTATAGCATTTTCTCCTGCAATCGCTCCAACTGTATCCGGTTGGATTGTTGATTATTATAATTGGCATTACTTATTTTATATAATTCTTCCAATCGTTGGCGTTAATATATTGCTAGCATTCTACTATATGAAAAACATTATTAATTTAACTAAGCCGAAGGTTGATTTCTTCTCTATTTTGCTTAGCAGCTTAGGTTTAGGTTCACTTCTCTATGGGATAAGTGTTGCAGGAAATGTTGGATGGCAGAATAAGATTACTTGGGTTTTTTGTTTTATAGGTATTGTACTTATAGTACTATTTTCCCGTCGTCAATTTAAATTAGCTCAACCATTTTTGGAGTTACGTGTATTTAAAAGTAGAACTTTTACTTTGTCTACAATTATTGTCGCTATTATTTTTATGACAATGATTGGGTCAGAAATTCTCTTACCTATTTATACACAATCAATAAAGGAATTTTCAGCACTTGAATCAGGACTAATATTACTTCCTGGTGCACTTGTTTTAGGTGTTGTTTCACCAATTGCAGGGAAACTATTTGATAAGTATGGTGTCAAAAAAATATCAACGATTGGCATGTTTATTCTAGCTGTAGCAACATTTCCTTTCTTATTGCTCACTAAGGATACAGCTACTTGGTGGATTGTTGGTCTTTATTCATTAAGGATGCTAGGTATGGGATTTGTAATGATGCCGTTAGCCACAGCTGGTATAAATGCATTGCCTAATGATTTAATAAGTCACGGTTCTGCGATTAATAATACTGTTCGTCAAGTGTTTGCTTCACTTGGATCTGCTATAATGATAGGTGTTATGTCGGCTACAGTCACTAGATATTCAATTAATTATGAGGGCATTTCTTTTTACCCATTGTTGAAGGGACTTAATAATGGCTTTATTTCTGCTTTCATTTTAATAGTGATAGCATTTATATTATGCTTTTTTATAAACTCGCCAATATATACAAAAAAGGAAGAATTAACTAAACTAAGAAATTAGATACAGTAGGGCATTATGATAGACATCCTGGGTTGAACGAATAAGTATAAAAGCGTTTACTCTGTGGGACATGGGGAGGGACACCCATAAGAAATGTGAACATCCAAGAATGCAAGGTTAATCCTTATTTCTTTATTTGACATTAACTTTGCGTAATACCTTAACCTTGTAAAATGGAGGTGAGTTACGCTGCTTACAACGAGGGAAGTTTATAAAATAACCAGACTTGCTCGCAAATGGAATCATCCGTTTGATATTCCTTTGAAATCACAATACAAGCATCAAATCTACAGTTTTCAGGAAGTGTTGCTTAGGGTTATCTTGTGGAATTGCAAATAGAATTGCCGATTTAAGAAGATTTTTCTTTCTAGCCCATTTTTTTAACTTCTCCATTACTTTAATATTTGCAGGACCGTATGGACCAACTCGTCGCACATAAGCAATGCGATAGTTTGGAAATGTTTTGACTATAAATTTCATAGATCCTTTCTTCCATTCTTCATTTAAATTAAATCCTTACTTAAATGCAGGAAGTAAGGGATTTTTGTTGAATAATTAAATTTAAAATATTTCGGTATTTTGAGGGGAGTCAAAAAATAGGTGAGAAATTATTAAGGGTAGGGACAACATATATACCAGTAACTAATGACCCTTCTTCTGATTGGTATGTAAATAAATTAGGAGCAGAGTTAAGCTACGAAGATCAAGATAAAGCAATTTTAAACTTTGCTAATCGAAGCATTTTTCTTGTGAAGTCTAAAGAGAATCAAAGCTCTAATTTCTTTGATATTTACGGTCATGAATAATTTAAAAACGGTCATTGCGGACCTTGACGATGAAAAGTTAAAAGCTCCGTATGCAGCTAACAGGTACTCTATTGAGCGTTTACTCAGCAATATCATGATGCACGATACGTATCATCTCGGCCAAATTGTTCTGTTGCGAAAGTTGCAATCCTCTTGGGGTGGCGTTGATTGGTCCTAAAGCACCATAATT
>JAPSLU010000202.1 GCA_031180405.1 Bacillus sp. (in: firmicutes)
TGCAGCTCGTTCTTGGAGGTGCCTTTGCGGGAAAAAGAAAGCTCGTAAAAGAAAGGTATAAAAGCTTTAGTTGGATATCTGCCTATGAAGGTAATATAGTAAAGGAATGGGAAACAAAATGGACGAAATCAACAACATTAGTTCTTGAGGGCTGGGAAAATTGGATTTTAGAGGAAGTTAAGCAACAGCAAAAAACTGATACAGACATTAGAGAGGAGTATAGGATACTTTTTCAGAGATTGCTAGAAGCAGAGCAAAACAGGGGAGATACGATTGTCCTCATCATGTTAGACATTGGCAAGGGAATTGTCCCCTTACAAAAAGACGAAAGAAGACAAAGAGATCTAGCTGGATGGATTGGCCAGGACGCAGCCCAGCTTTCGGATCATGTAGAGTATGTCTGGAATGGATTATCAAGAAGATTAAAATAATTGTAAGTAGTAGAAAAGAAGGGATAAAGATGAAGTTAATTTCCATTTGCCCAAGCAATACTGAGCTAATAGCCTATTTAGGATTAACCTCATCACTAATCGGGGTTGATAATTACTCTGACTGGCCTGAGGATATTCAATCATTACCAAGGCTGGGCCCTGATTTAAACATAGATATGGGCAAAGTTGAAAAGCTAAAGCCTGACCTAGTGCTAGCCTCACTCTCTGTGCCAGGTATGGAACGAAATATAGAAGAATTAAAAAAGCGGAATATCCCGTATGTGATTGTTCCGAATCCTCAAACACTAACAGATATTGGCGAGGGCTTAAAATTTGTTGGCAAAGTAACAAATACTGAGGGAAAAGCCAATCAACTATATGAGAATTTCAACAACATCCTTGAAAACTATCGTTCAATTTCATCTAAAATTAAGGAGAAAAAAACCGTTTATTGGGAATGGTGGGCGAAACCTATTTTTACACCAGGTAGATATAATTGGTTAAGTGAAATTAGTGAGCTTGCTGGAGGGAAAAATATTTTTGACGATATACCCAAAGCAAGTGTTCAAACAGAATGGGATGAAGTCAAAAAAAGAAATCCTGATGTCATGAATATTATATGGGTTGGAGTTCAAAAGGAACGCATTAACCCAAATGTTATTCTAAAACGTCCAGAGTCAAATCAAATGAAAGCTATTAAAACCAACCGTTTATACATATTAGAAGAACCGTTATTTTGTCGGCCTTCACCAAGATTATTGCTAGGCTTACAAAAGATCTCTAGTATTCTTCATCCTAATCTTTATCCGCCATTTATTGAAAATCAAGATCCTTTATTAAAAGAATTGTTGTGAAATTTCCTCAAAATAAAACCTTCTCAATGAAAATTGAGGAGGTCAGATTGTCGACAAAAGGGGTTCGGAATGAGTTACATTCCGAACCCCTTTCGAGATTTGTGATCAATTTTCTTTAAATTTTATAAGAATGAGCCTCTTCAAGTCTCTTTATCAAGTATTCACATGACCTTTCCAAGTCCAGGTGGCCATTTTCTTTAAATTCATGGCAACAAAAGTAAGCAACGCTCGCTTGCATGGTCAATTTTTTGAGTCCCCTCAAAGTTTGTCCATCGCATGCCATGCTTTTCTTTAGCATCTGCAAATACACGTTCAATTGTTTCTTTACGCTTCGCATAAATCGGCTTTACATCTTTATGATGAGGAGATGGTCTGGTTCTTCTACATACTCTTGCCAAATATGGCGCGTAACCACTTTTTGATGATCTTTACTTTCTGTACATTGAGCTAAAAATGGGCAAGTTGTGTAAATATGCTTCCAAATGGTTCGCTGGTACAAGTTGTTCTAAAGCGATCATTTCAATTTGATCTCGTTGAATGGAATTATGTTTCTAAAGCATATTTATCACCTCAAGATTTGCTTAATTACACTTAAAGCAAAGGCTCTTTTCGCATATTTTGTTGTTTTTAATGCAATTATAAGATGAAATTAGTTTGTTCCATAGTACTTTTAAAAAACTAAGTAGGTTGATTGGAGGCGGATATGCGAGACTCCTGTGGGAGCTGTGGGACAGGTGAGACCCCGCAGACGCAAAGCGTTGAGGAGGCTCACCGCCCACCCCACGGAAAGCGAGCATCCTGGAGCTCTAATCAACCAACTCAACACTTATTACAAAGCAAAAAAATTTGCAAAAAAAACAGCCAAAGAAAAAAGACTGCAAGCAAACTCAATTTCAATTAGTTTGTCTACAGTCTGAAACCTCCTCAATGAAAGTTGAGGAGGTTTCGTATTTATCATTAATGAGAGGTCTTTTGCAATTGACAAAATACATGTTCAAATTCATTCAAACCTTAATGGAACCATACAGGCAAAACAAGGGCCAATATGGAAAACGTATCATTACCTATTAAAAAAAGATTAGAATAACTAATCTCCCGGTAAAGAAGTTTTCTGAAAATTACAATTTTCCTTTGTCTACATAGTTTAACAGATTAAACACCTCCTCAAACCTATATAATGAGGAGGTTTCGTTTTGCCTCAGAATAACAAACTTCGACATGAATCCTAGATGTTCCAAGAAATTTGACGACAAAAACTAATCACAAATCACAGGTCGGAATATTGACCAAAGAAAAATAATGATGTAACATCATAATAGGTTATATTACATTATATACATTATGAAATTCAACAAAATGAAAGCATATGCTGATATCCTACGGAAAGGAGAAAAGGTATTCCATACATTAGGAACTAAATGTGAGGAGGACTTAGATGAAAATAGCAGCAGTAGGCTTTAATTGTGTAGATATCTATGAAAATCCACAACGATTATATCCAACAGGAAATGGGATTGATTTTGTTATTCATATGAGTAGATTTGGTGTTCAAACTTCTGTTGTGAGTGTTGTCGGGGATGATGAGTATGGAAGGTTAATGATTAATTCTTTGAATAACGAAAGGGTTGAGATATCCCATCTTCGAATACAAAAAGGAGACACAGCTATTATTAAAATGCAGCTTAACGGTAATGACAGAGTGCATGGAGAATTAATAGAAGGAGTTATGAAGGATTTTTCATTAACAAATCAGGATATTGAATTTTTGAAAGGGTTTGACTATATTCACACTGATTTATTTGGTAAGGTTATTGATTTGCTACCTACATTTAGAAGGAATGAAAGCCAAATAATTTTTGATTTTTCCACTTACTATCAAAAACCAGAAGTCAAAACCATTTTACCACATGTTGACTTCGCTTTTTTCTCCTATGGACAGCATGATCAGGAGATCGAAGAATTTATGAAAGAGGCTAAGCGACTAGGGCCAAAGTTAGTTACCGTTACACTTGGAGAGAATGGTAGCCTTTCCTATGATGGAACAAACTTTTATAAGGAAGCAGCCAAAAAGGTGAATGTTGTGAACACTGTTGGTGCTGGTGATTCATTTATAGCTGGGTTTATGTATGGTGTCATAAATGGTTTTAATGTACAAGAGTGTTTAGAAAATGGTGCGAAGACAGCCTCAAAGGTTATTACAAAGTTTGAGCCATACTAAAGTAATAGAGTTCCTTTACTAGATTGAAAGGTGGTATTCATATGGTCATAGATGTACATACACATCCCATTTTTTTCGAGGGTATTTGTGAAAATGAAGATGTTCTGACATTTCGGAAAGAACAGTTTGGTATTTTTAAGCAGTCACCTCAATCGATTGAACAAATCCTAATTGGAATGGATTATGGCGGAATTGATAAATCGGTTTTGCTTCCAGAGGATATCTCGACAATTTCTGGAGGTCATATTGTTTCAAATGAAGAGATCAAGAAGCTAGTAGATATGGTCCCAGATAGATTCATAGGATTTGCAAGTGTGGATCCACAACGTTCTGACGCACTAGAAGTATTAGATTATGCTTTTAAGGATCTTGGATTAATGGGGTTAAAGTTACATCCCTCTAAACAGGAGTTTTTTCCAAGTGATGAGCGTTTAAAGCCGATTTATAATAAGTGTATCGAGTACAATAAGCCGATTATATTTCATGCGGGGATGAGTTGGGAACCAAATGCGTTAGCGAAATACTCACAGCCTCTAAATTTTGAAGAAGTTGCTTTACATTATCCAGAATTAAGGATTTGCTTAGCCCATTTTGGTTGGCCGTGGATTCATGAAACGATTATGCTAATGCTGAAATATCCAAATGTCTACACAGATACATCCATGTTATATATGGATACTGCAAAGGATTTTTATGAGCAAGTATTTACCCGAAATATGGGGCCTCTATGGATTGACCGAAATCTTAAGGATCAAGTGATGTTCGGTTCGAACACTCCGAGATTCCGAGCAAATCGGTTAAAACCAGCACTCGAAGGATTAAATATGAGAAAATCTACATTAGAAAAGATCTTAGGAACAAATGCTGAAAAATTTTTAGGACTGAAAGGATAGGATAATCAAATGGTGAAATTATCAAATATCATATTACTTACTCGGTCGGAGTTTCAGTTAATAAAGATTACAGAAACAGTTCGTAAATTTGTTGCCGAGTCTGGTATTCAACATGGATTGGTTGCCATTATTACTGCCCATACAACTACAGGTATTATGGTAAATGAAGGACTTGATTGTTTGGAAATTGATATTGAAGAAACACTAGAAAGACTGATTCCTAAACATGAACCATATGCTCATGCACATTTTTTACCATCTTACGGAGCAACTGGAAGTAATGCACCAGGCCATTTGAAGTCGATGTTATCAGGTAATAGCTGTATGTTACCAGTCCAAAATGGTGAAATGATCTCGGGCCATGCTCAGGATATCTATTTAGCGGAATTTGATGGCCCTCAAAAGAGAAAAGTCTATATTCAGGTAATAGGGGAGTAAGCCAGGTAGATTTAAACACCTCAACAATACGTTATATAATGTTACAGACTGAGTAAAACATTACTTATAAATAAAGGAGGTGGTTTTTTACTAAAGTCTTTTCAACAAAAATAATAATGTAAGCGTTTTATTGATTTTTAATAATACTCGAGGGGGAAGTCAAATGAAACGTTATTTAGGAATCATGATGAATCTTTTATTGGCATTGTCTCTAATCGTTGGATGTTCATCAACCTCATCTTCAGGAAATGATTCAAAGGAGAAAGATGGAGAAGTAACCTTAACATTTTTACACAGATGGCCTAATGAACCATATAAGACATTCTACAATGATGTGATTGCTCAGTTTGAAAAAGAAAATCCAAATATCAAAATTGAACAAGTAACAGCGTTAAATGATGATTACAGACAAAAAATTAACGTCATTTTAGGGAACGATAATCCACCTGACATTTTCTTCACTTGGGTTGGAGAATATGGTGACAAGTTTATCCGGGAAAATATTGCATTAGATATTACAAAATATTTTGAAGAAGACAAGGCATGGTCAGACCAGTTAATGGCTACAAAACCTTTCACATACGAAGGGAAAAACTATGGAATTCCACTTTATACAGATTCAAAGGTATTTTACTACAATAAAGAATTGTTTGCCAAATACAATTTAACACCACCAGAGACATGGACTGAATTTATTGATTTATTAGAAACATTAAAATCAAAAAATGAAACACCTATTTTACTCGGCAACAAATTCCCTTGGGCAGGGGGACATTATATAACTTCTTTAAATCAAAGAATGGTAAAGCCAGAAACATTAGCAAAGGATAATACATTTGGAGAAAGTGAGTTCACTGATCCGATGTATGTTGAGTCATTAAAGAAGCTGGATGAACTCCAACCTTATTTTAACGAAAATACAAATTCACTGGGCCATGAGGAAGCAAGAAACTTCTTCCTAAATGGCGAATCTGCAATGATTTTCTTAGAGACATTTGAGGCACCATTCATTGAAGAAGCCGAATTCGAGTGGGATACATTTAAGTTTCCAACTGTAGAAGGCGGAGAAGGAACGCAAACAGGTATCATTGGTGCACCAGAAGGATTTATGGTATCTAAAGCTTCTAAGCATCCTGATGAAGCAATGAAATTCTTGAAATTCCTTACATCAAAAGAAATCGGTGAGAAGTTGATGAAAGAAGCCGGAATGCCAAGTGCAGTTATTGGAGCTGTGAATGAAAATACGGCAACTGAAATGGAGATTAAGCTAACAAATATGATCGCTGAAACAGACGAGATTTTAAACTGGCTTGATAATTCTGTTGATTCAAGAATTGCTAAGCCATATATCGAAGGTGTCCAGCAAATGCATGCAGGAACGGCAACACCAGAACAAGTGATGGAGCAAGTTCAAGCGGCTGCCAAATCAGTCAAGAAATAGGGAGTCAAATAGGACTGTCCCCCACAAAGCCTTTCCGAGAGTGCGCTGAGTGGGGACTGTTTCCTTTTATAGAACCCGTATCTTAAATCTATTTGTAAAGGGATGTCTCATATGATCCAAAAACGATTTTTTCAATATTTTTATCTAGCCCCTGCTTTTCTTTTACTCCTTCTATTTGTCTATTACCCGATTGTGAAAAATTTTTGGTTAAGCTTTTTTGAATGGAGCCCATTTTCTCAACAAAAAGAGTTTATTCAACTAGAAAACTATACTCGGCTTTTTCAAGACCCTATATTTTACACCGCGCTAAAGAATAACATTATATTCGTCGGTTCCTCCATTGTTTTCCAAGTTATTGGAGGTTTAATTTTAGCAGCAATTCTGGAAGATGTCATCTTTAGGAAAGTTTCAACATTTCTGCGAACTGTCTATTTTCTGCCTGTATTGATCTCGATGGCTGTTATTGGCATTCTCTTTCAATATATTTATAACCCTGAGATCGGACTATTAAATGCTTTTTTAACATTAATCGGATTAGAATCCTTGGTAACAGGTTGGTTAGGTGATCCTAAAACGGCTATGTCTTCTGTGATTGCTGTCTCACAATGGCAAAATATCGGATGGGCCGCCATGCTTTATATTTTGGCCCTTCAGAAAATTCCTCAAGAGCTTTATGAAGCGGCAACAATTGATGGTGCTAATCGAATTCAGCGCTTTTTACATGTCACCGTACCACAATCAAAAGAAATGATTTTCGTGATGTCAGTTTACACGATTACTGGTTCTATCTTAGTGTTCAATGAAGTGTTTGTGTTAACGGTCGGTGGACCAGCAAATACTACTCAAGTATTTAGTACGTATTTATACCAAAAGGCGTTTATCGATAGTGAGTTGGGCTATGCTTCAGCCATTGCAAATGTCATGTTAATTATCACACTCGTATTTTACTTGTTCCAGGCAAAAATCTTTAAAACAGGGGAGGAGTAAGCGAAATGAACAATTTTCAAAATCAATCGTCCGATCTGCAAATGAATACTTCCATCCTTCCTGAGCGAAAAAGGTCGAGACTTAATGCGACATCCATCGGAGCATTCTTCGTCTCGATCCTACTTTTCCTTTATTTTGTAGCCATTGCTTATCCATTATTTTGGATGGTGATCAATTCATTCAAGGATACTAAATCCATTTTTACGAGCAGTTGGACATTGCCTGAAAAGTGGCTAGTTTCAAATTATGTGGAAGCATGGAATATCGGTGTCTCTACATATTTCTTGAACAGCGTGTTAGTTACTTCTTTAACATGTGTACTTACGGTCATATGTGGTGCTCTTTGTGCTTATGCATTAGCTAGATTTAACTTGAAGGGAGAAAAGTTATTTCTGTTGTTTGTTTCTGCAGGGTTAATGTTTGCTCCACAGGTAGCCCTTATACCGCTTTATGATTTAACACAGAAATTAGGAATCTATGATACTTACTGGGCACTGATTTTACCGTTTGTTGCCTATCGATTACCGTTGTCAATCCTTATTATCCGAGCCTTTTTCCTCTCGATACCAAAGGAACTAGAGGAAGCTGCCCGGATCGACGGATGTAATAGTTTTCAAATATTCTATAAAATTTTCCTGCCGATTAGTAAACCTGTTATCTTTACAACGATTATTTTAGCAGCCTACTTTGCGTGGAATGAGATTCTATTTTCTGTTATTTTCATTCAAAGTGAATCTCTAAAACCAATTACAGCTGGTCTGTTAGTATTTAGGGATGCCTTGCGGACTGATTGGGGCGTGTTAATGGCAGGACTAGTGATGTCAGCCATTCCACTTATCTTATTGTTTATTTTTACACAAAAATACTTTATAAGAGGTTTAGCAGCAGGAAGTATTAAAGGCTAATACGAAAGAGAGCAGAGAGCTCTCTTTCCCTAAAAAAATAGTTGACTGAAGGGTTAGAAAAGGATACATTATACATAACGTATTATAATGTATTAATACAAATCCCCGCC
>JAPSLU010000203.1 GCA_031180405.1 Bacillus sp. (in: firmicutes)
TTACAAAAACTTCGTAAAGAGAAGTAAAAGGTGAGGATATCCTCACCTTTTACTTCTCTTTACGAAGTTTTTGTAAAGACATTTCTCTTTCCATAAAGAAAAACATATACAACTAAAGATGCTATTGTAACTAGTGGTCCAGCGTGGAGTATGATTTCCCAATATTCTCTCGCCCAAGCAGGTCCGTGTTTCATCAACATGACCGGTAGTTCGTTTGTATTAAAGGACTGTAGATTCAAATACAAAGGGTTGAAAAGTAAAAAAGCAATAAAAGAAGAATAAAATCCTTGTAAAATTCTTGCGATAAAAAAAGGTTTAAATCGAATGTCAGTATCGGCTAAGATGCTTGCTACTTGTGCCTGAATAGATAACCCTCCAAATGCTAAAATAAAGCTTGCAATCATAACCTTGTCTAATAAACGTGCATTTGTTTCACTTACAAGCTGATTTCCAAGTGTAATCTCAAAAATACCTGTTATTAGTGGGACACTTAAATCAGTCCCAATATGAAAAAGTGCTAAAGCACCGGAAAAGATAAAGCCAATAAATTGAGTTACGTGAATAATGGCTAATATTTTATTGAACACCGAAAAAAGGATAATAAAACCGCCAATCATTAATAGTGTTTGAATGGAGGAGATAACAGCATCTCCGAGCATTTTACCTAGTGGTCTTTTTTCACTTATCCTTGTTGAATGGAGTTCATTAAACGCAAGCGCTAATGGCGGAAATACTCTCTTTTTATCAGAATTAAATGATTCGTCAGATTTTCCATAAAATCTCATCGTTAAACCTACACAAAGATTTCCTAAATAGTGGGACGCAGCTAGTAAGATACCAAGGGATGGTTTATCAAAGAAACCGACTGCAACAGCACCGAAAATAAATAATGGATTTGAAGAACTCGTGAATGAAACTAAACGTTCTGCTTGAATAGATGTTAGTTGTTTTTCTTGCCTCATTCTTACCGTTAGCTTTGCACCAGCTGGATTACCTGAAGCCATTCCCATTGCCCATACAAACCCACCCACTCCAGGTACACGGAAGATGGGACGCATGAGAGGCTCTAACAGAACACCGATAAATTTTACAACACCAAACCCAATGAGGAGCTCTGATACAATAAAAAATGGTAGGAGTGACGGGAATACAACTTCCCACCAAATTGTTAGTCCTCTAATGGAAGCATCAAGTGATTCCTTCGGGTTAAGGATGATCGAAATGGTTAAGCCACTAATAAATAGGGCAAAAACAATAGTTTTTAGTTTTGATGAAAGACTCAAAATCTGACGCCTCCTAATTTCTACACAAGGTCCTTTGAAAAATAAAGTATGTACTTGTACAATCCTCATTAATTCAATATACGTGGATAGGTGACTATTTTAGACCATAAGATTGTAGTGAGACGGCATACATGAGAAAGAAAACCTTTGAATAATATAGGTTATAACAAAAGGAAAATCGTTTGTTATTTTTATGAAAAATATGTTGTATTAATTTATCTAGTAAGGAGGAGTCTCCTTGAAAAAAGAACCTAAAATAGGACTAGCGCTTGGTTCTGGCGGGGCAAGAGGGTTTGCGCACTTAGGTGTTTTAAAGGTATTGAAAGATGAAGGGATACCAATCGACCTCATTGCTGGCAGTAGTATGGGGGCTCTTATTGGGAGCTTTTATGCATCTGGCGTAAGCTTAGAGAGGCTATATCAATTTGCTTTGGCCTTCAAAAGAAAATATTATCTGGATTTTACGGTTCCTAAAATGGGGTTTATTTCTGGAAATCGGGTAAAAGAACTTATTCGATTATTTACACACCAGAAAACATTTGAGGAGTTAGATATTCCGGTTGCGGTTGTAGCAACAGATTTATATGATGGTAAAAAGGTTATCTTTAAAAGTGGGCCTGTGGCAGAGGCAGTCCGTGCCAGTATTGCGATTCCGGGAATCTTTGTTCCAGAGAAAATTGATGGTAGACTATTGGTGGATGGTGGTGTAGTGGACCGGGTACCTGTTTCAGTTGTCAAAGAGATGGGGGCAGATCTTGTCATTGCCGTTGATGTTTCACATGTGAAAAAAAATGAAGATATTACTTCGATTTTTGACGTCATTCTTCAAAGTCTAGATATTATGCAGGATGAACTTGTCCATCATCGGGAGATTGCCTCAGACGTTATGATTCGTCCCCATGTCGAACAATATAGTTCAAGAGCATTTACAAATATCCAAGAAATCATAGAGATAGGAGAAAGGGAAGCGAGCAATCATATCCATAAGATAAAAGATGTAATTGAGAAGTGGAAGGAGAATATCTCTGATGAAGAGTAGAACTATTTTCAGATCTAGTTTAATCTTAGCGATTATTTTGCTAATAATGACGTTCATCAAGCTTCCATACTATATAACCCAACCGGGTATGGCTTCGGAACTACAGCCAATTATTAAGGTTGAAAACAGTTTTGATGATGAAAAAGGAAGTTTTTCGTTAACGACTGTTCGATTTGGGAGAGCAAATCCAATAACATATCTTTGGGCAAAATTAAATGACTTTCATTATATACACCCATTAGAAGAAATCAAGAGAGAGGACGAATCAGATAAAGAATACTTTAACAGACAATTACATATGATGGAGATTTCACAAGAGTCGGCCATATCAATTGCCTATCAAAAAGCAAATAAAAAAGTAGAATATACCTTCCATGGAATATATGTAGACAGTGTCTTAGACGATATGCCAGCATCATCTAAGTTGGAGGTAGGTGATCGAATATACAAGGTAGATAATATTGAGTTCCAAACTGCAGAAGAGTTTATTGAATATGTTAGTGGAAAAAACAAGGGTGAAGTTTTGGCAATCACATATGAAAGAGAAGGGGAGCAAGGCGAAGCAAAAATTGCCTTAGCTGCATTTCCAGATAATCCTGAAAAGATAGGTATAGGTATTTCCTTAGTAACAGATCGAGAATTAGATGTTGAACCTGATATTGAGTTAGAAACTGAGGAAATTGGTGGTCCGTCTGCCGGACTAATGATGTCGTTAGAAATCTATAATCAATTAACAGTAGGTGATCTTACGAAAGGGTATAAAATTGCTGGCACAGGAACAATTAGTTCAGCTGGAGAAGTAGGACCAATCGGTGGAATTTCACAGAAGATTGTAGCTGCTGACAAGGAAGGGATTGAAATCTTCTTTGCCCCGAATGAAAAAGGCAACCCTTCGTCAAATTATAAAGAGGCAGTTGAAGCAGGGAAGAAAATAAATACGGAAATGAAAATTATCCCGATTGATACATTTGATGAAGCAGTTAACTACTTAGAAGGCTTGGAAGAGAAGAAAGTATAATGACTTTTTTGAACAGATCATTTTTTTCCTAACCATTATAGCTATTTAATTATTACAAATTATACTATAAAGAGAAAGGGGAACCCTTTCTCTTATTTATTTTTTTGGTACCTAAGCGGTGGTGTAGCAAATTCTTTCCGAAGCAGCTTTGAACGCAATGGTTCATCCATTATCATATAATATGTATTTGCTGCCTTTACATCTAAGTCAATTAGTGGATGTTGAAAAGTTGAAAGCTTAGAAATAATCGGTAATTTAAATTGTTTTTTGTGTTTACTTATATATTCCTGACCCTTTAAGGACATTCCTAACAATCTAACATATGGAGATGTTTGATCTGAGAGTACATCAACCAATTCACATTTCCTTGTGTTTGTTAATAGATGTGTACACAAACGTTGAAGTCTTGTCCAAGTATACCTTTTTGACTTGATTCTTTCGATAAAATCTTGAATGCTTGTCGCTTTCTGGATATTTTGTTTCATTCGATGTTCAAGCCCTTCCTCAACTTCATAGATAGAGCGAATTTCATTCAAGCTCATTGTCATAATCCTATATTTTAATAGATGAAAATATCGTTCCCACTGATGTAGCATTTTGTAATGATGTTCATATTCCTGTAAAAGTTGAAGTGTTTTAGCAGGCACATAGCTATCGATGCTATGATCTCCTGAAAAGATAGCCTTTCGTATACTTGTCGCACTAGCAATAGTTGGTGACAGAAAACGTTGTTCATGGTACCCAGCAGACATTCGTTTTATCGTAGTTGGTGTAATAGTTGATTGTTGGTCTTTAATGGCTTTCACATAATGGAAACCTAAAATATTATTTGGTAATGAAAGATCTAATGCTGCAAATTCTTTCTCCTTTTTGGTAACTTCTTGGAATGCAAGGGTAAGTGCCTTTGGATAGCTAACACCTGTTTTAATATAATGATGAATCAGTTGCTCGTACCTTTCTTTTGACTTATCAAGTAGTTCATTTGTTTTTAAAAAGGGTTTAATTTCCCCTGTTTCACTTCCAAAACAAAGGGCATCACACAAAAGTGAATCTAAAATTGATACGGCACCATTTGCAAATGTTTCAGCCTTTTGAGTGGCAAAAGCATAGGGTAATTCTACGACGAGGTCCACGCCACTATCCAGGGCCATCTCAGTTCTCGTCCATTTTGACACGATTGCAGGCTCACCTCGCTGCAGAAAATGACCACTCATCACAGCAATGACAACTTCAGCATTCGTTTTTTTAATAGATTCTTCTAGATGGAATAAATGACCATTGTGAAAAGGGTTATATTCAACAACTAGTCCTAAAGTATTCATTTTCTTCACCACATTTTATGTAATTTAATCATTGTGTATTAACACATTAACCATTATCCTTATTATTATATCTCATAATGATAAGGATTTTTTTTGCTAGTGACAAAAGCTTTTTTTTTTTTTTATAAAAATTTCATTAAGGAAAAAATAAATTTTGCTTATACTAATTGTTATCCTGCAAGAGAAATAAAGAATATTATTTTGAAAAAAATAGATTATCATGTATACTTACACTGTAAAGAAAAAATATTGACAAATATTATTGCGAAGGCTATAATTACCTTTGTTGCCTTGAGGTGATACGTATTGAAATGGACAATTAGTCAGCTACATCAATTGCAAAGCAAGGGATTAAAAATTAATGAAGAAATTGATTTAAGTGATTTGGTACGAACTCATTCAGATATTCGTGACATTTCTCCAGTAAGTGTGAAAGGGAGAGCTGATATCAGCTCAACGAAAGTCACATTTCATTTATCAATTTCAGGTTCAATGGTTTTACCTTGTTCTCGAACATTAGTGGATGTTCCGTATCCATTTTCAATTGATACAACGGAAACATTTTTATTAAAACCAGCAGACTATGAAACCGAAGAGGATTTTTATATTCCCGAAGGTGATGTGATTGATTTAACAACAATCATTAAGGAAATCATAGTTGTTGAAATTCCGATGCAGGTATTCTGTGATGATGTAACAAATGAAGAAGGAGCTGCTCCTCAAGCAGGAAAAGACTGGGAAGTTGTTTCTGAGGAAGATCAGAATAACAAGGTCGATCCTAGGTTGGCTGGACTAGCTAAGTTCTTCGAAAATGAAGAAAGCTAATGATTTTTAATTTATAGCTTAACAACAGCGATTGAACCGGTACTAATCGGTTTCTTTATGCGAAATGCTCTTTAAGGAGGTGGGAATAATGGCTGTACCTTTTAGAAGAACTTCTAAAACGAGAAAACGACTACGTCGTACACACTTTAAACTACAAGTACCTGGTATGGTAGAATGCCCAAGCTGCGGTGAAAGCAAACTTGCTCACCGTGTATGTAAAGCATGTGGAACATACAAAGGAAAAGAAGTTGTGAGCAAATAATTTATTTGTTGCAGCTTAAAAGCGTAAGAATCTTTGATTCTTACGCTTTTTTAATGCTTATCTATAGTTTGACAACACTTACATAACTCTAGCTCCATTTCAATTAGTAATATCTTAATTATCCTTACCTGTTGATGATTGGATTTAGCAATAAAGTTTTATCTAATAAAAATAGCATTTGAAATGTACTGGATTTTAGGAGGTACAAACTTTGAATAAACTGGTGAGAAATGAACCTGTAAAAGGAATTGTTGAATTAAAGTTAAATCGACCTTCGAAATTAAATGCAATTGATTTTGATATAATGGAAGAGTTGAAAGAAAACCTACATACTTTGCGAGCAAAAAGGGATTTAAAAGCACTTGTTATCACAGGTGAAGGAGAAAAAGCGTTTTGCTCTGGTGGTGACATTAAGCTATTTCATAAAATAAAAACAAAAGATGAAGCCTACCATATGTTGTCCAAAATGGGAGAGATTCTTTATCAGCTTATGATCTTTCCTCTTCCTACATTTGCATTAATCAATGGTTTAGCATTGGGTGGCGGGTGTGAGATTGCTACCGCTTGCGATTTTCGAATAGCAAAACAGGGGATAAAAGTAGGTTTTATACAAGGTCAACTAGGCATCACAACTGGATGGGGTGGTGCAACAATGTTACATGAAAAATTAGTTTATGACCACGCCATGTCTATTTTACTTTCAGCTAAAACAGTTACAGCAGTAAAAGCACAGTCACTTGGTTTTATTAATGAAATTTTTCCAGAAAGAAAATATCAATATGAAGCATATAAGTTCATTGAAAAATCTTTAGTAAACAATGTAGATGTTTTAAGAGCATATAAGACTGTTAAGGTTGACCGGTGGTCAGAAACACAATTGTATTCACGCATGATGTCTGAAATTAATAGGTGTGCCGAGTTATGGACTACTGAGGCTCATCATCAAGCTGTTGAAGAATTTCTTTTTAAAAAATAAAATAGTTTGGTATCTAACTTTTACATGAATTTCTTCGCTTCTTGAGTACATAAAAAAGCCCCTACCATTTTTTTGGTGGTCTTTACAACTTAAACACTAGTTAGGTGTTGACATCATACATCTAAGAATACTTCAAAATCCTCTTTTTTCTTACATAATAGAGTGTTATTAGTCTACTTATTCTATTAGCTGCATATGTATAGAAAAAAAGTGACAATTGGAGGGTTTTATGATGACAACTACTCGTCAAGACGCATGGACACATGATGAAGACTTATTGTTAGCAGAGGTTGTGTTAAGGCATATTCGTGAGGGAGCTACACAACTTGCTGCTTTTGAGGAAGTGGGTCGCAAATTATCCAGAACAGCTGCTGCTTGTGGTTTTAGATGGAATTCACATGTTCGAAAACAATATAAAACTGGCATTGAGGTAGCAAAAAAACAACGAAAAGAACTTAGAATACTCACTACACAAGAAACAGCGGAGGAGTCAGAAACAGCAACCGTTAATGACATAGCTGTTGAAATGCCTTCAAGTAAACCTAGCTCTCAATCTAAGAATGCAATTAAGGATCTTATTTCATTCCTTCAACAATACGAAGAAGCTCCGTCTCTCCAAGTAGTCCAAGAAGAGAATTCGCAACTAATTCAAAAAAATAAAGACTTAGAAAGAAAAATAAGAGAGCTTCAACAAGAGAAAGAATCTTTAACGAATCATTTGCAAGTTGTTGAAGAGGACTATCGAGCTTTAATTGAAATTATGGATCGGGCTAGAAAAATGGTTATTTTGCAAGAGGATGAAAGAAGTCGAAAAGTGAAATTTCAGATGGATAAAAGTGGAAACTTAGAAAGAGTAGAAAAATAACTCGTATGAATATAAAAAACAGCACGGAAGCAAGGGAAACATCCTGTCTTCCGTACTGTTTTTTATATACTTTCATTTCTACTGTTTGGTTGTTCCATCTGGGTACCAAACTAATGGGTTTTCGCCTTTATCACGATCCATATCATATTTAACAGGCTCAAATTCCATCCTAACCCAAAACCCACTTGATTTTACTCTAGGGTTTGTTTTGATAGGAAGTTGAAATGATTTTGCATAATCAACAAGTGCTTTCCCATAACCTTTTCCCTGATAATTAGGTAAAACCTCTAGTTTCCATAGTTCTAGGTAATCTTGTTTCGGTATAAAATATTGATCAAATCTCTTGTCTACTCGATAAAGGCTCATCCGTGCTACGAGTTTATCACCATAGTAAATTCCATAAAATGGAGAGTCACTGTCGTTTTCAATAATATTTGACTGTAGATCCTCAAGCATTGAGAGTTCTTGGATACCATATTCTTTGAAATTTTTAAATTCTTCCAGGGTTTTATAGTTCACTAATAATCTTACAACTTTTATCATAGTAAATCCCCCTTGGTGCAATAATCTTAAAATAAATATCCTTTTACATATATGGAAATAATAGATAGTAACATTATATCATGCAGTTTAAAGTGTTTGGTCAAAATAATCGCTTACAAATTGGTGGTGTAGTTAAAA
>JAPSLU010000204.1 GCA_031180405.1 Bacillus sp. (in: firmicutes)
TCATAAAAATCTCCCAACCTTTCTAATACTAATTGTAGTGTAGAGGTTGAGAGTTTACACAGAATATTTTACAGACTCGCCTCTTTATTTACTTCTCTTCATCTATGCGCACCAATTGAGGAGAAAAAAGCTTCCCGAGATTCTTGTTCTTTCTTAAACCACTCATTATAGTCATCGAAACCCTTTATCTTTCGATCCTCACAGTAATCCAAGTTTAATTTCGTGAATGAGGTTTGTCCAAAGTTCGGTTGTATTTTATTTGCAGCATAGAAATTTATAATATCAATGTATCTCTTTCGATCTGATTTGCTTGTATGAAATATCCCTTTTATTGCGTTATACAAATTTTCACGCGTTTCACGTATAGTTGGCCAAGAGTCCTCATGTCGTTCATCAAGCTTTAACAGCCAAATATAGTTTCTTCCTCGCCCCTTACTCCTTGCAACCATTGTGGGCTTATTCCTTGCGTACAGACGGACAGTTTGCTCATTATGATTAAAGTCGAACTTGACCGATTCATGGACTTCATCAAAATAAGGATGGAGCACAGGCAATCTATATCTGTCTTTTTTATTTAGATTTCCATTACAATTCACACAGGCTACTACAAGATTAGCCCAAAAGATTCCGAGAAGTGGAAACTTTGATATCGGTAAAAAGTGGTCGATATTCGTATCCGTCCTAGTAATAAGACTAATATCACAGTAAGGGCATATTTTAATGCTCGATTTGATAGAAGTCCGAAAACCAGCCTTCGTTATAAAAGTAGATCCAGGATTGTAGACTTCCCAAAAAAATTCGTTATCTAGTAATTTATCGTAGAAGTAGAAGAAGGCATCGTGCAAGGCAGTTGTAGTATTCTCATTGAAAAGAACAGGTTTTTTACTTCCTTTCATAATTTCCGGATAATGCTTACGATAGTAACGATAGGTTGAAAAGATGTAATTGACCCGATCCAGATGGGAAATGATAGACATTTCTTTACGAACCCGTGGAAAATGCTTGGCAATTTTCTTCAATCTTGGAGCTGAAATAGTGTCAGGCAGTTTTTCATTATTGATTGTTTTTGGATTAGCACACGCCCATTCGAAAAGTTCCGTAACGAAATGGTTGGTGAATTTATAGACTTTATACTCAATGGATAACGGAATCCGTCTCATCTTAATCCCCTAGCTGCCTTTTATATTTTTGATACAGCTCGTATTTTTCGAAGGTGGTACTTAGCATGTTGTATAACTGTCTGGCTTCGCTTATTTGAGTTGGATCTCCGCTACCCAACTGCCGCTCTATTCGCTTCAGCAATTCCGCCGATTGATTCCCCGCCATCTGGTTCATAAAGAAGACATCTTTCAAAATATCCGTAGACGTTGCACCGAAAGTCCGGTCTCTTGGAGGTTTTTGTGTGATGGCTCCATTATTCTTTTCCAGGATAATCAAATTCTCAGTAGGAACATCGGAAATAATGATGGGAGAATGCGTTGCTAAAATAATATGCGCTTCAAATCCTCCAAATAGATGATTCAAATATTCAATGAAATCCTGCGCCCATTTTGGATGCAGGTGTGTCTCTGGCTCATCAATGAGTATGATGCTATTGGGCTCGATCTCCAATACCATGGGAAGAAAACGAAACAGCATTGTAAGCTCGCCTGAACTGAATTCTGAGAGAGGGACTTCGGCTGTTCCGTTAGGTGATGAGAACCAGAGATCCCTGATTATGTTTGGTGCATCAAGCTCTTCTAGTTGGAGCATGATAGTCATTAAGTCATAGTTCATAGCATCTAAAGGTACAAGACGCCTTTTAGTTGGAGAATGATAAAATGCTGTTCTTCGTTGTCTTAATTCTGCTAACTGTTGTTCAAGCTGAGAAAATAAATCGGCAGTTATCCACTCATTTTCAAGGTAATATTTCATTGAATCTTTTAAACTTGAAATGCGATTAAAATCTATTTCGCAAAAAACAAGGTTTCCGTAGCCGATTTTTTCAAGAAGCTTATTGTATCCATGCCATACTCGTATATCAAAAGAGAGATGAGCTTTCAATACTGCATTAATAGCTGTTTCTAGGCTTGAATAATTACTTTCATTCGGGCCGCAGTATACATAAGCAGATTCATTTTCGGTGTCAATTTTTCGTTTTCTCAAAAGATATTTCGGTGCTAATTGATATGGATCAAAAGCGGAATGCGATGAAACAATTAGTTTGGAAGGATATAGATTTGGGTAATCGCTGTCATGTGTGTAATTTAGAGTTTGAATCCCTTTTCCGACAAATCTCTTGTTAATATTTCTACTAGCATTACTCTCAATATCATTTTCTTCCTCATCTGCTACAGCTGTCATTTCATATGAAATTTCGAAGTGAGGTGGGAGTTTTGTTTCCTTATATCGTTGCTTAGGACAAAAAATATCCGCAAGCAGTTGCAAGAGAGAGCTCTTTCCAATCCCGTTATCGCCTACCAATACTGAAATTTGTAAGGGCTGATCAGACTTCACACAATTAAAATTCACTTCCAAATTACGCAAACCTTTATATGAAATGGCATGCAATTTTTTGATGAACATCGCAACTCTCCTCTAACTGTAATAAGTATTTATTTTTACCTAATTCCACCTATTTAGAACCAGATACCTGTACTCGTTGTCAGCTTATGTGTAACCAAGTAACTCGAGTACAATACTAAAAGGATATAATTAGTATCCCCTGCAAAGTTATTATTCTCAATCCGAAACTTGAACCTACCAATAAAACATGCCGATACAATTAGCTGCGAAGCTAAGCTCAACTACTAATTCAGCAAACAAGAAAGGATGCTTTCCTTCGATTCGTTAAGTACTTTTAAACTTTTGCCTAGCAACTGGGTCTGCATCAATTGATTTTATTTTATCCTTTTTATTTGCCTTTTCCCTCAACGTTTTTATAAAACACAAAACCCGTAATGAGCACACTTTTTTCAAGTGCCCATTTACGGGTTAAAATTATCATGCTAGCAATGTAGATAGGAAATTAACTGGTGTATCGGTCTCTCTAGAATATCTGGACTTCTAAAATAACGTAAATGAGAACCGATTTGAGCATTATTCCAATGGGCTTTTCTTTCAAGAATCATGACTAAAAGAGTATAATCTAAACTGATCCTTATGTAAGGTTCAATTTCTTCTCCATGTCTAACAGTATTAACCGTGTCTCCATTAAAAGGAACACAGTATATTAATTCTTGACCGGCATCAATGTATATTTTCCATGATGATCTATAATTGCCCCATCTACTATCTTGATACTTGATCATCCTTTTTTGAGCTTCTCGTAATTTATTTGTAAGATCAATCCACTCATCTTTAGGAATATTTCGTTCTCCCTCATACAAGAATTGCTTCTTAATTAATATCTCTTCTATATATTTTTTTCTTTCTAATGGGTCTGGTGGTACAAAAGTGTTGGAGGAAGAGTAACTATCAACATAAAACCATTCTCCTGAATTGAGTAGAACCATTTTTGTATCAAGATTATTCTCAGCAATTAGAGTACAAAATAGATCAGGAAGTTCTTCTAGTTCTGGTGTTCCTCTTAAATCGTTTAAATAAGCTAAGCTTCCTCCTAGCGTATACTGACCAGCAAACGGCATGAAATATTTTGGCTGTAAATGTTTAAGGTAGCCAATAGTTTTATTTAAAAATTGGTTCTTTTTCAAATCTGCAAGTTGAGCTTTTTCAATTGGAGAATAATTCTCATAGCATTGTGGATAAGGACCTGCTCCTGTATAGCCAACTAATAATAGATCAATATGACTGTAGTTTTTTGCAATGTAATCACATGAATATCGAGTAAGATCATAAGGGCAATCGTTAGTATTAACTACCACATAGTTTGAACTGCTAAATACTGCTAGTGAATCAACTTGCTTTGTTCGACTATTATCCTCTCCAAGCAATTTGCATCCAAAGTATTTTCCACATACAACTGGATCACAATTATCTGCTGCTAATATCTCTACTTCAAAGTCATTTCCAAGTTTATAAGACTCTTGATGCGGTATTTCTATGACCTCATGAAATCCTATTTCTTTAATAATTCTCAATAGGAATTTATCTGCAAAATCGTGAATAAGTACAGGAATGTTCTTTGATATTCTTTTTAGTGAATCTACATCCATATGATCATGATGTATATGAGATATATAAATGTAATCAACATCATCAAAATCCTCTGGCCTAAATTCTAGTGGGGGGTAATGATACCAGCTTCCGTAATAGACACCATCAGTTAACCATGGATCACATAGCACTTTGATGTCCTCATGCTCAAGTATTACACAAGCACTACTTATGTATCTTACTTTCATAAAGGACCTCTTTTTGATTAAAGTTTATATATTAGTTCATATATTTATTACTATATTAAAATAAAGTTTTCCCATATAGATCAGGCTATAAGTAAAAAAATATACTTAACACGCACAATCTTATTTGAAAGAGATTGTGCGTGTTTACTTTTGATTCACACTAGTTATTGCGTGAAACAAGTTTTAATTCATTGAGTATACTGTCTAATCCATCTTTTGCAGTAGATCGATAAACAATATCTTCATCCTTTGGAGCTTCTAGTGGATACTCTTTAAATGTACCATCATGCAAATAATAACCTTCTGGATCTATATGAATTACTTTTAGTCCCTTTAGTCTTGCTTGTAATTGAACATGCTTTCTGTCTGCATGTGATCCAATGACAATTAAGGATTTTGCATCTTGATGAAAGTTAATAGTAGGGAAGAACTTCTCTGGAATAGTTGTTCTTAATAAATTCTCTGCGACGCCTACTCTTTCGCATAACATATCGAAGTTATTTGATAAAACATCTCCTACAAAATATCCCAAATCAAACATCTTTTTAATGAAATAATGTGACTCACTAGGTTTAGCTACAACGCACTTTTTAAACATTGATGTGAAATTCTGATATGTATACTCTGGGTTATCTAGTAAGCTAACAATTAAATCATCTTCGTCCGGACCAATATAGTACTGCCCCTCGTGATTTTGAACCTTATATGTTTCATGCATCGTATAAAGTGGGGGTATATTTGATTCGATTGATGGCCCACATCCCAATTCTATCTGAGCAGGTAAATACTTTACTAATTCAGTTGGATCGGTAATGTATTGTGGGTACCCTTTTACTCCAGTCGAGCGTATCCCTTTTTTGAATAATTGCCATGGCTTCTCTAAAAACTCATCAGTTGGCATAAAGTTTTGACTCTTCACGGTTATATCAATGGTCTCATATTCAGAGGGAAGTTTTCTTCCAGATTGAATATCCATTGGGTGCTCGTGATATCTCCTTAATTTAAGTACAAGATCGTCATAATAATGGATCTCCGCATCCTCATTACAAACGGAACTGACTGTACCTTTTATCTTCTTTTTTATCTTGTTTATATATTCATCTAGCTCATTTATTGGTAGGCTTACACTTAAATAAAGGAATGTTTTTTCCAATTGCAAATAATTTGTCCCATTAATATTTGATACTCCGTACTCATCAAAAAAGTGGACGATTCTACGTCTTCGATCTTCAGGTCCACTCCATTTGGAAAGAGCTTTGTTACTTTCTGTTTGTGTACGAAACCATATACCCTCCAGTTTATTTCTTTCCAACCCACGATGTGGTTTTTCATAAAAAGTTTTGAACGTAGCTACTTCTTCCTCGGTTAGAGTAGTAACAAGGAAGGGAATCTTAATCATTTTAGCACCTCATTGACCAGGATTTTTTAAAATTGAATTCGGAATAATGTTATTAATACCTCTTAATTTTAGTCTTAGAGCTGGCTTTTTCTCGATTCTTCTTTATCCCTTTGGGATTATACTTTCCAAGAATTCAAGCAAAGCAAAGGTCTGTTTGCTTCCCCCTAACTAGGCAGTTGATTTACATTTACTTTCAATTTTTGAAATCAATCACTTTTATGCATTTTTTAATAATAAATTGAAATAGTCGACATTTCCTAATTTATCCTATTGATAATTTTTTGTCAATTTCTACTTTTTTATGTCTTTTTTTGTCAAACCATCAGTGAAATAAGCGTTATCTTAGCATAATAGCCTCGTTACATCCTTAGTCCGTAATTACCGGGTGAGAAGAATACTGCTAACTCATTTCTCATTCTTATACTCAGTCCATTAATCACACATGGCTTTGAGAACTTTAGTTGAAGATTAACCAAATGATTTTTTAGGTTGCAGTAATTTGTTTACTATCGGGGCAAGATAATAAGGAATTATTACCAAAGACTTAGCGCAGTTTACTTGTGGGGAGGATAATTCAATTGTGAGCGATTATATAGAAGCAATGAGAAAACTAATAGGTCATGAAACGTTATTAACTGTTGGCTGTGGAGCAATAATCGAGGATAATTGTGGGCGTATTCTATTGCAACAAAAAATTGACATTTGGGGTATTCCTGGAGGTCTTTTGGAAATCGGAGAAACTTTTGAAGAGACTGTAAGAAGGGAAGTTTTTGAAGAAACGAATCTTACCATCACTCGTTTAAAGTTGTTTGGTATCTACTCAGGGAGAAATGGTTTTGCCCAGTACGCAAATGGAGATAAAGTTTTTAGCGTTCAGATTATTTTCCGTGTCACAAAGTACGAAGGTACTGTTAAACATAATGAAGAATGTAGACAAATTCAATTCATACACAGAAATGAAATACCTGAAAACTTAAACCCTCATCAGGCACCATTTATTATTGATTGGTTACTCGGCAGAAAGCAACCTATTATTAAATAACTTTTTCTGCCCTTCAAGTCTAATCCTGCTCGCGATTAGAAAAACGCCCTTTGCCATCTCCTTGCTTCAAGTCCTTAAGTTGATATGTATCTCTTCCTAGAACTTCAAGCAAGAAGTAGTCGAGCTCACTACTGCTACATGATACACTTTCTCCATTTTCACTTTTCTCAACACTTCTCTATTAGGGGTACCGCTAGACAACCGCGTTTTTCCCACACTAAGGGTGTAACCAGCTATTCTTATGACTCAAAAAATTCCGATTTAACCCCTCAAAACTAGAGTATTTCTCCTTTATTCTCGCATTATCTTATTTTTTGCATTTCTTCAACGCATGGGAAGTGTAGGAAGAGAAAAGTCTTGCGTCAAGGAGTTCGCTTGACCCCAGACCTTTCCCTTCCTGCTTGACCGCTAGGTTGAAGAAGATTTTTTTTACCCTAATTCTGAAAGGCTTATTGGAGACAAAGGTTACCTATTTCATAAACTGTTGACATCTCATAGCTAACAACATGCATTCTTATTACTTTACTTGTTTTGATTAAAACGTTCGCATTCCCTTTTATATGAACATTCAGAATAGCAGTATTTGTTGGTATTACAAATTTTAACAAACTTCGACACCTTCTTTATACTAGTATGAAAATGTAACTTGTTCCAAAAAATACATATGATGAGAGTTTTTTGTTGTGTTCAAATCTAAATCTCCAATTGCTCTAGTAGCTCTTTTAGGAGCCTCAATGCTTTTGTCAAATGAAGCTCATGCTCTTACACGCGATTGGACTCTCGGAAAAACAGCAACTTGGTCACCGTACACCTGGACAGCGACTTCTTACACATCTTCCACGGACAAAAATACAATAGTAGCTGCATGGAACAATATTAAATTCGATGCAGCAGCTGCGATTGATAACGGTGATCAAGGATACTTTACTTTAGAGATAACAAACGTCACAGACAACATTCAACATACAGGTTGGTATGCCTCCAACTTACCAAAGGTTTCATATGATAGGGACGATGATGATGGAGACGGAATATGGTCTGAAGCTGAAGCGTACGAAGGATTTGGTAGTGCCCTCATTCCTGAATATGGTTATTACTTTCAAACTTCTTGGAAACGCCCGAACACTTCCTCAGTGTCTGGAACGTTTGAATACGTTGCCGAAAATGCAACATACAACCCCATAAACGGTGAGATGGAAGCTGTTGAGTATGATCTCATTGCTAGGAAAAGTTGGAGTTTAGCAACAGCTACATTAGCTAATTCTCTTTCAGATGATCAGTTAACACAAGATAGCAGTAAATCCTCGAATAAAAAGAAAAAGAAAGCGGAACAAGTTACTTTAATTGATTCCAAAATTGAAAGCAAATCTGACTTTAAGAAATACAAGCAAGAACAATTTGATCTGGCGAAAAAGATCAAAGAAAAAGATG
>JAPSLU010000205.1 GCA_031180405.1 Bacillus sp. (in: firmicutes)
CCTTCAATATAAGGTGGGTAAAGATCTTGTAAATCCAAAGGTTGTTTATACTTATAACCAAATGACACAAGATATTGATGAAATTGTTGCAACATATTCAGGTTTGGCAGAGAAAAAAGTTATTGGGAAATCAGTGGATGGACGAAATATCTATGCGGTTAAGCTAGGTAAAGGAAGTACAGAGATTTTAATTAATGCTTCTCACCATGCTAGAGAATTCATGACAACAAATATTGTGATGGAAATGATGGACCAGTATGCTCAAGGATACGTCAAGAACTCTACTATTGATGGATATTCCGTTAAAAGTATTTTAGATCATACATCAATTTGGTTTGTTCCAATGGTGAATCCTGATGGTGTCACTCTTGTACAGAAAGGCCATAAGTCTGCAAAGAATCCTAACGAAGTCCTTAGAATAAATAATGGGAGTAAGGATTTTTCATCTTGGAAGGCTAACATTCGAGGTGTTGATTTAAATCGTCAATATCCTGCAGGATGGGATTACATAGTATCCGATCCAGGAAAGCCAGCAACGCAAAATTATAAAGGACCAAAGCCATTAAGTGAACCAGAATCAAAAGCAATGTATGATTTTACAAATGGAAAAGGTTTTAAAACATCTGTATCATATCATTCATCTGGGGAAATTATTTATTGGCATTTTAAACAAGGTTCAGCAAGAACAGAGCGGGACCGTAAAATTGCAGAGATGATTAAAAGTAAAACAGGCTATTCGCTTGTTACACCTAAGGCTAACCCAAGTGGTGGAGGATTTACAGACTGGTTTATCTCAACCCAATTAAATCCTGGGTTTACACCGGAAATCTCTCCTTATGTCGGTCCAAGACCAGTACCATTGACAAGCTTTGATTCAATTTGGGCAGAGAATAAGGCGATCGGAATTATGCTTGCTGAAGAAGCATTTAAGAACAGAAATAATCGATAATTATACAAGGAGTCTAACAGTAAATGTTAGCTCCTTTTTTTATTGACTTCTAGTAAATAAATAATATATTGGTAGAGTTAAAAAAATTCCATAAAAAAATGGGGAAATTTGTCTTGTTTTGTTTTGTCCTGTAACATAATATAATAGTTGAGTAATAGAAAGGTAGTAAAGAAATAAGGAGGAGATTGTAATTCACCGCTTTTTTACCAGAAGTTTAGTATGGGTAGTTGTCACTCTGCTTGTTTTTTCTATGTTCCCGCAAAGTTTATTTGCAGCAGAGGATATTACACAAAAACAAGATCACAAACTAGTCCATGTCATAGCAGATGTTGAAGTTTATAGTCCAGAAGGAGAACAACTAGGCCAGCTATACAAAGACACATATTTATTTACATCTAGCCAATCTTCATTTGAGACGGAAGGAAAAACAACACTTCACTGGGGAGAAGAGGAAGCTATAGTAAATAGTGCATCTCTTGTTGAAGAAGAGGTAGTAGAAAATCTCCCTAAATATAATAGTTTTGATGAAATGCTTTCTAATGAAGGAAAACTAACCGCTCTTGAAGAGCCTATTCTTTTTATTGATGAGAATGGGGTAGTGAGTGGTTCTATTGCTCCTGGAAAACAGCTATCTGTTAGCAAATTAGATCAAGAATATTTCTATATTTTAGTAGGCGGTAAAGAGTTTATTGTTCAACGAGAGCAATATGAAAAAAACTTTACTAAAAGTGAAGTTGAAGATTTAGAAGTAGTTGAAGAGCTAGATCAAACAGAAGGTAATAGTTCCTCAGGCTCTGTTGAAACCGAAACAGATGATGCAAAGGAACAGCAGCTAGAGGAAGAAACTAATTTTGAGAATGCTGAAGCTGAAGTAGAAACGTCAACAGAAAATGATGACCAACAAAGTACTACGACTACATCAGCAGACTCACATGAGAAATTAACTTCAGAAACAGCTAGCTCTGAAAAGGCTAAAGCTGCTTCAACCAGTAATGTACAGACTTTCTCAAAGGAAACAAAGTATTTTAAAGTAACAGCTGATCAAGTACCTGTGTATGATAACCGATCGTCATCTCTTGTAATTGTTGGTTATCTGAAAAAAGGACAAGTTTACCCACGTACCCAAGATTATACAAGCTGGCATCAAATAACCTTTGGTGATTATTATGCTTATGTTCCTAAAGAAGGTACAATTCCAAGTGAACCTTTAATCCAAAATGAATACAAAATGACTTCACTTGGTAAAAGTGCTAGAACGTTTACTGCTCTTACTAACGTAGAAGTGTACGATAATTCCAGTGGGGATCTTATCCCGTATGCTTCTATTAAAGAAGGAGTAGAGCATACTATTATAAAAGAATATACAAGCTGGTATAGTGTCCTAGTATCAGGGAGACTTGGGTTTGTTCGAAAGTCGGAAGTTAGTACGAGCTTTCTTCAAACGGATAAATTCTTTGAAGTAACTGAGGATCGAGTACCTGTCTATGATAATAGTTCAGGAGATCTTGTTGAAGTTGGATACTTAGAACAAGGTGAATCTTATCCAAGAATTAAGCACTATACAAGTTGGCATGCAGTGAAATTTGGTCACGTAACGGGATATGTAAGATCGTCCTCAACAACTCCTAATGATGGTAAGACCATTACTAATTTAGGCAATGGCAAAGCAACCAGTACCACAATTCGTCCGAGATGGGATTCAGTTGTTTACGACAATACACAAAATAGTAAACTTGTTCCATTTGCGGTTGTGAAAAGTAATACAACCTATAAGGTTGTAAAAGAATATACAAGCTGGTACTCCATTGAGGTTGCTGGAAGAATTGGTTATATTAATAAAAGTAATGCCGTAAAACAGTTTTCAGAAACAGCTCAATATTTTAAGGCATTAAATTCTAGCATTCCAGTCTATGATAATCGTTCTGGTACACTTGTAAAAGTTGGAACATTAACAGAAGGACAAGTTTATCCAAGAACAGCTGACTTTACTAGTTGGCATGAAATTCAGTTTGGAAATTTTAAAGCATATGTACCAAAAGATGGAACTGAGCCAGCATCTGCTAGCTCAATTCAGAATTTAAACACAAACTATAAGAACCTGAAGAAAACATTCATCGCTCTAAAAAATCTAGATGTAATGGATAATACGACGCCTAAGCTCTCAAAGTTTGGAGAGATTGAAGAGGGTCAAACGTATCCAATTATCTCAGAATCTACTAATTGGTGGGGTATTTTATTTGCCGATCGTATTGGATATGTGAAAAAGGATTATGCACTTGGTGGAATTTATAAAGAAGTGACATATACCAGCTATGATTACACGTTAGATAGTATGGTAGATAAACAAATGAAGGTAAATCCACAAACAGATAAATATCGTATTCAATATGCTTATTTAGCGTCATATTTAGTTTCACCTGATAGTAATACGTTCCCAACAAATGCAACAGTTACAGGAACATATGGTGTTAATTTAAGATCTGAACCTACTACAAATGGTTCATGGGTTTACAATAATGTAGAAAAAGGTAAAACGTTAAAAGTTGTTGCTGATGTGGGTAACGGCTGGTACAAGGTTGAATACCCTACTCACATTTTTGGTGGCTTTAGTGCTGCATATGAGTCAGATGTTAGAAAATATGTAGATCCTGCTAATTTTGACTTAACAACAAAGTCTATGTATCAATTTGTTCTACTATCTAAGTTTGCAGGCGCAAATCCTTCTGAATTAAATAATCTATTAGATGGAAAGGGTATTTTAGAAGGAAAGGGAGAAGCATTCTCTCAAGGTAGTAAACTAGCTGGTATTAATGAAATATACCTAGTTTCTCACGCACTTTTAGAAACTGGAAACGGCAGCTCTCCTCTGGCAACTGGTGTTAACTATAAAGCACCAGACGGTAAAACATATAAGGTATATAACATGTTTGGAATTAATGCGAATGACGGTAATGCGACTGCAAATGCATCAAAATTTGCATACGAGGAAGGCTGGTTTACTCCAGAAGCGGCCATCATCGGAGGAGCAAAGTTTGTCGCAGATCGATATGTTTATAACGGATATGGTCAAGATACCATTTATGAGATGCGCTGGAACCCTGCTAGTCCTGCAACACATCAATACGCAACTGATGTAGGTTGGGCGGAAAAGCAAACAACAAACTTTATGAATATGTATAACAAGTTAACAAGCTATCAGCTTTATCTTGATATACCTAAATATCAATAAACAAAAGGAGCAACCTTAAGGTTGCTCCTTTTTACTTGTTCTACCTTCTTACATAGCCAGTTCGACCTGCGATATGAATTTCATACCAGCTTGTATACTTCTTGACAAAGGGAAAACGAACATTAGGTTCTATTGTCAGAAATGGGACAAGGTTTCCTGTTGAATTATCATAGACAATTTTACTAGATTCAGTAAGCATTGAGCCACTCGTAGGAGAGGTACCCGCGACTTTCCCCTTTAAAGAAGATACAGGCTCTGTTCCTGCTTTAGGAACATATGCACTAAAACTTCCAAATGATATTTGGTGCCAACTCGTAAAATCCTTTTCTCTCTTATATGTTTCCCCTTTTGATAAATATCCAACAACCTTAAGAGAGCCAGAACGATTATCATAGATAGGAACAGAGTCACCTGTTACCTTAAAATAGGTATCAGATGAAAGAAATTGCATCGAAACCTTACTTTTTTTAACATACCCTATTCTATTTGCAATTGTGACTGCCAGCCAGCTTGAATATTCCTTTATCACAGTCATCTTTTGGCCTTTATTTAAAACAGCAAATGGTATAAGCTGACCAGATGAATTATCATAGACCGTTATATTCTCGTTTGCTATAAAAAATCTGCCTGTTTCGGATTTTTCGTTTGATAGATTTTTTAATGAGTGAGATAAGGTAACCTCGGTCTGATCCTTTTGAATATAACCGACAGAATTCCCAAATTGTATTTCATGCCATTCACCATAGTCTTGAAGTCTTTGATAAACCTCTCCCTGTTTTAATAAACCAAGCTTTAAGCTTCCTACAGAACGATCAGAATAGATAATAGAATCTTCTGCATGGGTTACAGTGAAAAAACGATCGGTTGACTGGAAGTTTAGATTAATATCGCTTTTGCGAACAAATCCTTCTCTTCCTGCGAAGTTAATTCCAACCCAATTTGAATAAAGCTCTGATAGTGTAAAGACAGTCCCTTCCTTTATTACTCCAAATGGAACGAGTGCTCCAGATGTATTGTCATAGACGGGTGTATCTGTTAAGGCCGTAAAATCACGATTCATTGTAGAGAGGTCATTTGTTAGGTTTTTTAGGTTATGACTCGTTACTGGAGTCACATTTGTCTTTCTTACAAATACTGAGTGTGATCCGAAATGAATCTGATACCAGTTTGTATAATGACGTTCAATAGGATATATCTGATCTTTTTCGAGATAACCAACTGTTACAAGTGATCCTGAACGATTATCGTAGACGGGTATTTTATCTATATTTGCTTGAAAGAATAGAGCATCATCATTTGGGACATTTTGTTCAGTGCTTTCGGAAATAAAGCTTTTAATGAGCCCATAACCATAATATGAATCCCGGTCAGTTGCTCCAAGGTCTTCTGTATTCTTCCTAAGCAATGCTCGGAGTTCTGCATTTGTTTTGTCTGAATATTTTTCCTTTAGTAACGCTAAATATCCAGTAACATATGGGGTAGCCATAGAGGTTCCGTCCATATATGTGTATTGATTATTTAAATAGGTACTTTTTACTCCTACGCCTGGTGCAGTTACCTCAATTTGTGGTCCTGTATTAGAGAAAGAGGCAAGTCGCTTTTGCTTATTAATGGCACTAACAGCAATGACATTGGCATTCTTTGCGGGAAAAGCCACAGAGTTAACTCCTTCATTACCAGCTGCACCAACAATTAACATATCATTTTTGTATGCTTTGTCCAGAAGATTAGTAATAATAGGGTCGCTTCCACTTAAGCCAAAGCTCATGTTTAATATGTCTAAATCCTGTTGAATAGCCCAGTCAATAGCAGCTGCAAGGTCAGTTGTGGATCCCTCACCATTGGTATCTAAGAACTTTAGGGCATATATACTTGAATTTGGAGCAATGCCTAGTGTACCTATGTCATTGTTTAATGAAGCAATAATCCCTGCAACATGGGTGCCGTGTCCATTATCGTCTTGATAATTGGAATTATTATCAATGAAGTTCCTGCCAGCAGAAACGTGAAGATCAGGATGTGCTCGGTCAATTCCAGTATCTAAAATGCCGATTTTTATATTTTTACCTGACAAAGAAGCACTTTGCATTAGAGAAACCCCAATAACTTCATGTCCCCAATCTGCTGTTTGTGTCGCTGTAATGGTTACAGGCTTTTCTATACTTACCATTTTAATAGAGGGATTTGATTGTAATAAACTGATCTCATCCGATGTTAAATTTGCCGAGATAGCAGGTATGGCTTCAAATTGATAGGTAATACGGTTCTTTGGGATGAGTGACTCATCAACATGATCATGAAAAAGAATGGTGACTTTTTCTAAATCCATATCGTTTTCTAATGCGTGTGATGTCGTAGAATTATCCAGTATTGATAGTGTGAACACAGTCAATAGTGAGAAAAATAATTTAAGAAATGGTTGCATCTATTAACTTCCTCCTACAGAATTAATATGATATTTTAGATTTCTAGATTATAATAATTGTGAGTAAAACCTAGTGGAGGTAAATCATGAAACGTATTATTCAACTGTTTGCTTTATTCTATTGTATTTTTCTATTCTCTTCTCATTATAATGCTTATGCGGCAGATAATCTTCTAACATTTACTGTAACCTCTGAATCTGCAGAAATCTATGAAAAAAACAATGGATCTTTAGCTGTTATTGGAACACTAACAAAAGGTCAGAAGTTTGCTAGTGACTATGAATATACGAGCTGGTACAAGTTTAAAATTGCCGACAAAGATGTATACATTCATAAAGAGGATACAAAAGTGAGTTCAAAGGTGTATGTCGATCCGCATCCTAGTCACAATGCACGAGAGTTTACTCTTATTAATGATGTCACCGTGTATGATAATTCAGGTCATACATTGGAACCTATGGCACAATTATCGAGTGGCTCTAGTTTTAATGCTTTAAAGGAATATACAAGCTGGCTTAGTATCCAAATCTCGGACCGTACAGGCTATATAAAGAAGTCAGAGGTAAGCTTAGGCTTTTCATCAAGTAATGCCTATTTTATGGCCCTTGAAGATATACCAATTTATCAGAAATCGTCAAACGGATTACAAAAGGTCGCTGTTTTAAAGGAAGGACAGGTATATCCTAGAACTAGAGGGTTTACCAACTGGCATGAAATTCAATTTAATCAAGGTGTTGCGTATGTTTCGAAAGAACATACCATACCTGCAAGCTCTGATCAATTAAAAAATGAGGCTAAAAATAACGAACATTCCGGACTGTCCATTTTAACAACAACTGAGGCTATTATTTATGATAATTCTTCAGGCCATTTAATACCATTCGGTCAATTTTCTGATAATATCACTCTCTCCGTTGTAAAGGAATATAGTAGCTGGTACGAAGTTGTTTTAGCTAATCGAAAAGGTTTTATTAGCAAAGAGAGTGCAAGGCTCCTTTTTACCGATGAGGTAGATTATTTCAAAACGGATGTAGATACCGGAATTTATGTAAAAGGAAAATCGAAACTTCAGCATATTGGCTCCATAAAAAAAGGGCAGGTGTTTCCAATTGAAAGGCACTACACGAGTTGGCTTTCAGTTTCGATGAATGGAAAGACTGCCTATATTCAAAAGGGGAAAACATCACCTGTTCAAACAAGCTCACTAAAAAGTGAAGTAACGAAAGCAGAACAAGCGGTAGGGACAATTACCATGAATACTTCTGCTGTTGTATATGATAATACATCAGGTTCTCTGGTTCCTTTTGCCACTCTAAATGAATCAACAACTGTCAATGTTACACAGGTTTACTCTGGCTGGTTTAAAGTTGAGGTAGCTGGAAGGTTCGGTTATATAAGAAGAAGCAATGCTACCTTTGAGAGTGAGTTTGATCACTATTTATCTAGAAAAGGAATTGACTCTAAACAGGTCATTGTAGTTGAGTCAAAATCAACGACATCCATCTACGCAAAATTAACGATGTATGAAAAAGTCAATAATAATTGGAAAAGGACATT
>JAPSLU010000206.1 GCA_031180405.1 Bacillus sp. (in: firmicutes)
GGTCCCGCCTCTGAGTTAGTTGGGTTAAATCATGCCGAGGCAACAGTCTCTGTTTCTTATGAGAGTAGCGTCGGGTTTACAAGTGCAGCAGCTTTAAAATGCGCTGTTACAACTCTTTGTCCTTGCTCAAAGGAAATTAGTGAATATAGTGCTCATAACCAACGTGGCTATGTCACAATGAATGTTGAATTTGCTGAGGGCTATCAAGAGGAAATCGATTGGAAGGCAGCTTTATTAGAAGCAGCAGAAACAAATGCCAGTGCGATGATTCACCCCGTACTAAAACGTACCGATGAAAAGGTTGTGACAGAGACAGCCTACGAAAACCCTCGTTTTGTTGAGGATATGGTTAGATTAGTAGCCGCTGACTTATACGAACTGGAGTTTGTTCAAGCTTTTTCAGTTGAATGCCGAAATGAAGAGTCTATTCATTTACATGATGCAATTGCAAATTTAAGTTATCGTAAAAACTAATTAACAAGGGGTTGTCTCGCTGTTAAAGAGACAACCCCTTTTCTATTACCCAAATACCTTCGCTAATTCTTCCTTATCCTGTTCAAGCCAGAAACGCATTAAACGCTTTGCACCTTCAAGGTCATGTAGTTTAGCTTGGCCACATTGTGTTTCATTAGCAGCTGGAATTTCCGTTATTTCTACAGCTGATTTCAATGTATCCTCTAGTAAATCAATAATTTCCGTAACCTCTGGTTTACCACTTACGACTAAATAATAGCCAGTTTGACAACCCATAGGCGAAATATCAATGATATCAAAATGATCATATTTTTCAGCATGTTCACGAATATTAAAGGCCAATAAATGTTCAAGCGTATGAATTGTATCTGGCTTCATTGCCTGCTTATTTGGCTGACAAAAACGAATATCAAATTTATTTACTTCTCCATCACTACCTACTTTATGAACACCGCAATGGCGAACATAAGGAGCCTTAACTGCATTATGATCTAATTCAAAGCTTTCAACTGAAGGCATACTAAATCCACTCCTATAAAATATAATATAAGTGCTAAATCCTAATTATTGTATCATAAGTAAAGATATTAGCGTATGATAACCTATTTGAGTATAGTAGGAATAGAAAAGAATCTATTACTGGAAAAGAAGGTCAATATATGAAAAATATCTTTATCCTTGTCATTCGTCTCTATCAAAAATTCATCTCTCCTATTAAACCCCCAACTTGCCGGTTTTACCCAACCTGTTCACACTATGGAATAGAAGCCTTCCAGCGCTTTGGTGTTTTAAAAGGATGCTACTTAACAATCAAGCGTATATTAAAATGTCATCCTTTCCATCCCGGTGGAATTGATTTAGTACCTGAAAAGGACCAAAATAAAAAGCTATGAGGAAATTAATCCTCGTAGCCATTTACCACAACATCTAATTTTCCTGTAGCAGGGTCAATTACAAGTCCATGAACTGGAATCCCATCAACAAGAAGAGGGTGATTTTTAATTGTCTCTACGCTATCACGAACGCTATCTTCTACACTTTCAAAACCTTTTAGCCATTGATCTAAATCAATTCCTGAATATTTGATTGTATTTATTTTTTCCTCAGAAATGCCTCTGTCTTTTGCTTTAGATAGAAATCCTTCTGAATTTAATTTACTCATCCCACAGTCATGATGACCTACCACACAAATTTCGTCTGCTTTTAACTCATACACCGCTACTAAAATACTTCTCATGATACTTCCAAATGGATGTGCAACTATTGCCCCTGCACTTTTAACAATTTTCACATCACCATTTCTTACATTCATTGCCTTAGGAAGCAGCTCCACTAATCTAGTATCCATACAAGATAGAACAACAAGCTTTTTCTCAGGAAATTTTGTTGTTTCAAATTTCTCAAACTCTTTATTTGCAACAAATTTTTCGTTATGTACTAAAATTTCTTCAACAATTCTCATAAATTTATTCCTCGCTTTTCAAATAAACTTTTATTTCTGATAATGTATTTATAATATAACATATTTCTTGTCTAATCACTAATCTTAGGTTAATATATTAATTGTTCAAATCGTAATTATTACTATTTAATTTTTCAAAAAATTAAATTCAGGATAAAATTAGTTCTCAAAACGGAATGATTAAGATATAATAGTTAAGCCTTAATCGTAATCATACTGATTTGTTAAAAGGAGATTAAAACAAAATGAAAAAACAAACATTATTAATAAGCACTATGTTATTTATATCCAGTATGTTATTTGGCTGTAACAATAATGGGGACACGTCCTCTTCACAGTCATCTGAACCTGCAACTGAGTCGGAAACATTAAAAATTTATACAACTTTGTATCCTCTAGAGGATTTTACAAAAAAAATTGGTGGCGAACTAGTAGAGGTTAAAAACGTTATTCCTCCTGGTGCTGATGCACATACGTTTGAGCCCTCAACTAAGGATATGGTTGCCATTGCAGAATCAGACGCATTTATTTATTCAGGTGTTGGACTTGAAACCTTTGCTGAAACAGTAGAAGAATCATTAAAGGATGAAGATGTAGCATTTATTAATGCTAGTAAAGGGATAGAGTTTTTAGAAGGACACAATGAAGCTGAACATACTGATGAAGAAGTTGCTAATGAGGAGACCCATGTAGACGAACATGCTCACGATGAAGCCGAACATACTGACGAAGAAGCTACCCATGAAGAAGAACATGCGCATGAGGACACTGATCCACATGTATGGATTGACCCTGTCCATTCTATTCAGTTAGCTGAAAATATTAAAAATGCGTTAACCGAACTACATCCTGACGGAAAAGAAACATTCGAAGAAAACTTTGAATCACTACAAACACAATTAAAAGAATTAGATCAATCCTTTTCAGACGTAATCAATAATGCTAATAAAAAGGAAATCCTTGTTTCTCATGCGGCATATGGGTATTGGGAAAGTCGATATGGAATTGAACAAATAAGTGTTTTGGGTCTTTCTCCAACCGAGGAACCATCACAAAAAGAGTTAGAGGCAATAATTAAGACAGCTAAAGAACACGATATTAAATACATTATATTTGAAAGCAATGTTAGCAGCAATGTAACAGATATTGTTCAGTCAGAAATTGGTGCAGAAGCATTAACATTACACAATCTAGAATCATTGACAGATGAAGAAATCAAAAATAAAGATGACTACTTTAGTATTATGAAGAAGAACATAGAAACATTAGAAAAAGCACTTAACTAATATTAGTGAGCGAGATAATCGCTCACTTTTTTTAATAGCAGAATGTAACGTCCGCAAGGTCTTGGATTACCAATTCCTTTATTCAATTTTCAACTTCTCCATAATCTGGCAAGTCACTTAAAACAGGGCGACCAGTTTCTGTACTTCTGGTATTTTTTTACTTATCCTATTTATTTATATTAAAAGCCCATGGAATGAAGAATCCACCTTCTTCACAAAAATCCGTTTGAATATCTACAATAATGTTGGCTGTTTCCTTTGCAGTCAATGAATGATCAAACGCCATTGATAATGATCTGGCTCTTCTGGCTCTATAAAATTCTTCAAGAATTGTTCCTCCTTATGGTTTAACTGTTGTATTTACCATATCTACTTGTCTACCCTTTTTCCAAACTCCTAGCCTTTGAGGCCGTTCTAGTAGAACACTTCGTATATTTTTTGTATCAAATAAAACTAAATCTGCTGGATTATTTAGCTTTATTCCGTACGAAGAAATTCCTAATGCTCTAGCAGCATGAACTGTTGTCATATTTAATAAGATTTCAAAGTCCTTTGCTGTTCCCATTTGTGCAACATGCGCTAGAAGTAAGGCTACATCCAATGGATCTCCTGTACCAAAGGGTGTAAATGCATTTTGAATATTATTTGTTCCAACAATTACATTCGCACCTTCTTCCAGAAGGAGCTTTACCGGTGTCACACCTCTCCTTACTTTTTCTTTATCTCCCCGACCATTGAGAAATAGATCTGTTGCCGGTAGTGTCATTACATGAATATCTGCTCTAGCAATTTCTGCGGCAATTTTTTTTGCTTCCTCGTATGGAACGGAAGCTAAAGATGTTAAGTGCCCCACTGACACTCTCCCTTCCATCCCATATGTAAGTGTTCTTTCAATGATATCTTTAATCATTAATTGTTTTGGATTATCTGAAAAATCCACATGGAAATCTAGCGGTTTCCCATATTTATATGCAAGTTTAAAAACATAGTCCAAATGTTCAATAGAATTCAGGTCGTTATACGGTATCCCACCAATAACATCTACTTCCATACGTAAGGACTCTTCCATAAGTTCTGCTGTACCTTTTTGCTGAAATATCCCCTCTTGCGGGAAGGTTACGAGCTGAAGATCGATCCGATCACGATATTGCTCTTTAAGTTTTAATAAAACTTCCATCCCCATAAGCCCTACAATAGGGTCCACCTCAACGTGGCATCTTAGATGGGTGACACCATAAGAGATACACTTTTCCAAAACTTTTGTTGATCTTTGTTGGATATCTTCTTTGGTAAAACCTTTTTTCAAATTACCTGTTAACCTAATAGCTTCATCTAATGTTGATGCATCCTGCTTCATCTGGTCAAGCAAATACGCTTTATCTAAATGAATATGGGGCTCGATCAATCCAGGCATAAGAACGTTTCCATCGGCTTCTATGATTCGATTTGCTAGTGGGCACTCTAATCTCGTTTTCGATAAATATGCAATCTTACCATCTTTAATCCCTACGTCCATTTCTTGATTGTCGTTTAAAATGGAAACTTTACGAAATAATAGATCTAACATGCTTAGCTCCTTTTTTAAAAGTTTTTTAGACTGCAAGAATGAAATGTTAATAGCCTTGAACTGGAAAGACCACTACTCCCAGTTTAGTTTCAACTTATGCTTACTTGTCCTTTTTTAACTCAGTAAGCATTGCACGATAATTTAGCTGCACATCTTCTAAGTGCATTTGCATTAGCCTCCCACTTCTCTCTGAATCTTGTTCTTTCACAGCATTTAAAATTTCCTTGTGATAATACAAAGCATTATCCATGTCATCGTTAATAGCCATTTCCATTCTCACTTTTTTAAAATTTTTCACAACTGATTGATAAACATTTACAATGACATCATTTTGTGTAGCTGTTGCTAGTGCTGCATGAAATAAAAGATCTGGCACAATAATTGATGTTCCGTTTTCTACACAAATGCTTAAATCATCGATTGATTTTTGTAGGATCTCTATACACTTAAAGTCTCTTCTTTTGGCTGCTAAAAACGCAATTTTTACTTCAATCCCTTTTCTAAACTCTAATAAATCTAATGACTGGTTTACATCTAGAGAAGGTATCCATGTTGTTATATCATTCAGTTCTTTGTGGAAAAGAATAGTCTTTAGATACACTCCTTTTCCGGCGTGTTTTTCAATAATCCCTCTCTCTGCAAGAATTTGAAGTGCTTCTCTAATAGAAGATCTACCAACCTCCAATAAATGCACAAGCTCTCTTTCTGACGGAAGCTTATCCCCTCTTTGGAGACCTTTTTTCCTAATATAATCCAGTAAAAATTTTTGAACTGTTTCACTTATAACACTCATACTGGTTTCTCCTTGCCTTACTTTGACTTAATGTGTCACCTGAATTTCTTTTGATTAATCTTATTAGCAATAAGAATCCCTTTTGAAAACACAGCTTCACGTTCTGGAGCTATGGCCATCGCATGCTGTAAGTTTTCAGCATCCACTAACATAAAATCCGCTTTTTCACCAATTTGTGGCGTTAAGGAACTCTCCGTTATAAAAGAGTAGGCTCTTAATAATTGCTTATCTGTTACCCATCCACTTTTTTCAGCTAATCGCGAACCTCTTTGTAGCAGATCTCCGTTACCGAACGGAGACCAGGCATCCCTAATATTGTCATTTCCAATAAGGAATTTTACCCCGGAATCCAATAGCAATTGTGCTCTTGGTGTAGGACGATCAATGGGTACGCTTGATATAATTGACACATTCGCTTCTTTTAGTCCTAGTAACGTTTGATTTATTTCGTCATCGGAAAGCATACCTAAACAATACGCATGACTCACTGCAGTCCTTCCCCGTTTTTGGGCCTGAACTGTATAGTCCGCAAAGAGATCAATCGTGTATAACCCTAGATGTCCTGGATCATGCAGATGTAAATCCACTCCGGCATCAAATTCGGTGCTCAGCTCAAACATCGCATCTAAGCTTGACTCTATTTTTCGATCAAGACCAGCTGGATCCACTCCTCCGACAAAATCTGCTCCATTTCTAAGCGCATCCTTCATAACACCCATTGAGTTCGATCGGATTAATCCTTGCTGTGGAAATGCTACGATTTCAATTTCTATTACGTCCTTTAATTGCTCCCGCAACTGCACCACTGCCTCTAAATGCTTTAACCCAATGTCAGGATCAACATCTACATGAGTTCTAATTTTCGTCGTTCCTTGTTTTAGCATTAATTCCGTCATAATAGAGGCTCGCTCTCCAAGTGAACTCTGCATAGATGCAAGCATCTCTTTTTCAAATTTCAACTGCTTTGGTAAAGTGATAAAAGGTTGGAGTGGACGCCATGGTTCACCTAGAAAATGCTTATCTAAATGAACATGCATGTCTGCTAAAGTAGGCAAATATAATAAGCCTTGTGCATCATAATAAGTAGAGGTGAAGGTTGCATCTGCATTCGATTTTTCAATTTTTTCGATGATCCCATCCTTAATAAACAAATCCCATGTCAGGCCATCAAAAAGAACATTTTTAATTATTTTCCCCATCAAAAAGCCTCCTATATTTCAAAATAGCTGAAGTACAAACATATGTTGACACTTTTAAAACACCTTGTGCTGGATCGAAGTGGATCATCTTCCTTCTGTCATGAATTCAAAATCATGCCCTACTGCGTCACCAATATAGATAAAACTTTTTGCAGTATGTAACTCATACTGTATAGGTTCCATTGATTTATCTGGATTTGCTTCATGATAACCTAACTGGTATGACCGGTCTTACCAGTGGAAGACTAGTTGCCATTCAATTCCTTGTGTTAAACAATATCAGCATTGAGTTTTAACTGTCTTGAACTACGTAATTTTATCTAACGTGGTTTGTTAACCAGCATTTTAAACCAGTTAGATTTATATACATTCGGGTTGTAGCAATTAATATTGGTAACATAAAAAAGGCTCTTTTCTCTAAAAGATTGTTGTATATAAGATGTTCTTTTCAAAAAACTGATTAGGTTGATTTGAGACGGAAATGCGAGACTACTGTGGAAGCAGCGGGACAGGTCAGACCCCGCAGACGCTTGGCTCTTTAGGAGGCTCACCGCCCACCCCACGGAAAACGATCATCCTAGAGAGCAAATCACCTAACCTTATAGTTAAAGCAACAAAGTTTACTAAAACAACCTAAAAAAGAAGTCCTATAACAAACAGGAGTCATTTTCATCTTGTTTAGCTACTATACAGAAGATCAAGTTAAATGAAGTTTAATAAATATTCGTAAGGTTATCTTACATATTCAAATCTTTCTCTCAAAATTTATGCGAAAATACATAGAAACAAGAGCCTTTGTAAAGAAGGGATTAATAATATGGTTACTTACAATAGTTTTATATTATTGATTAGCTTTTTCGTGATTGTCCCTATTATTGGTGCTGTTGCCCTCCTGTTTATCTTTTTATTTGAGGAGCGGATCGATGCATTGGAACGTGCCAATAAAGAGATTAAGCTTGAAAGTGAACTTCGTCTCTCTTTATATAATCAACTCAATCAACAAATTCAGCCGCATTTCTTATTTAATACGTTAAACGTCATTTTAAGTTTGGCCCGATTAAAAAGGACAGAGGAATTAGTAAGAGCTCTTGAGGTTTTTTCTCTTTATCTAAAATTCAAATATCAGAACAATGAGTTAATGATTTCTATTCAAAAAGAATGGCAGTACACAATGTATTTTATTGACATTCAAAAACTGCGATTCCGTGAACGGTTAAAGATTGAAACAGAAATTGATAAAGAGGTTTTGGAATATTATATCCCGCCTTTTATTTTACAAACACTTGTTGAAAATGCCTTTAAACATGGACTCGAAAAACAAATGGGAGAAGCTTCATTAAGGATTACTCTTAATCGCGAGC
>JAPSLU010000207.1 GCA_031180405.1 Bacillus sp. (in: firmicutes)
ACTACAGCACGATTGGATCATGAGAGTACTTTAGAAAAGCAAATTAATTATATTACAAAGCCAATTCCGGCTTTATTTATACATCAGCTACTTGAAACACATTTGGGAAAACGCTCTGACTATCAAAAGTTTCATAATTTTCATAAAATTGCACTAAAAGGAAACATAGGGAATGCGACTCTAATCGTTAAAAACCGTCATATTGAACTTTCATCGGATGGAAGTTTTGAAGCAGAAACAATCTTTTTTGAAGTTTTACGAAAGTTTGATCCTTGTTTTTTAGCAATGGATTTAAAAGGTGAAAGATATGGGTGGTTAAACCCTATAAAAGAAAGAAATTTTGGTTGAATTATAAACAATTTGTAGTTCAAATGTTGTATAATAGCAGAGGATTTAGTACACTGTAAAATAGACAACATGAAGGAGGAAAACCAATGGAATTATGGGTTGTTATTCTAGTAGGCATCCTAGCTCTACTTGCTGGAGTTGCTCTAGGATTTTTCATTGCGCGTAAATATATGATGACTTACCTAAAGAAAAATCCACCGATTAATGAACAAATGCTAAAAATGATGATGATGCAAATGGGAATGAAACCATCCCAAAAGAAAATCAATCAAATGATGTCTCAAATGAACAAGATGCAAAAATAAGATTAACGTTCATATAGCAAGGGTTTAAGGGATTTCTTGATATATTACATACAGAATCGTCGATGGAAAAAGCGAATTAGTGAATTTTTCATCAGAATTTTGTTCTTATTTTTGATTTATTTTTCATCAGACCAATCCGAAACCACTTATTTTGTTGGAAACTAAACCAATGAAGGGTGGTTTTTTTGTGTTATTTGAAGACGTAATAGAAGAATATTTATACCATTGTCAAGCCAAAGGTTTTACTGCTAAAACAATGAAACACAAAAAACAGGAGTATAAACAGTTGATCATTTTTTTGAAAGAAAAGAGGGGCATTACAGAATTAGAACTGATAACAGTGCATGATTTAAAATCATATGTAAGGCTAAAACAGAATGATGGGCTTCAACCACAATCAATTGTGTCTATGTTTAAAATGATCAAAGCGTTTTTTTTCTTGGTGTGAGAGAGAAGGATATATACAGGAGAATATAGCAAAGAAAGTTGAAGTACCAAAAGTACCAAAGAAAATTTTAAAAGGTTTTAGTATTTCTGAAGTGCAATCTATGATAGAGGTATTTAAATATTCTAGTTATTTTGAAGCACGTAATAAAGCTATCGTTGCTATGTTAAGTGATTGCGGTTTGAGGGCAATGGAAATTAGACAATTGAGAACTGAAAATGTAAAGGATACAAATATTCTTGTTAACGGTATAACGGTAAGGGGAATAAGGAGAGATATATATTTATTAGCCCTGCTTTAAAAAAGATACTAATTAGGTACGAGCGTATAAAGAAAGAGTATTTTAGAGATAAACTTCATCAAGAAGATTATAATTATCTATCATATAAAGGTGATCTAATATCACATGTTGGTTTAGATAACGTAATAAAGGAAGCGGGAAAGAGAGCAGTTATTTCAGACAAAAGAGTATCCCCCCATAGCTTTAGACATTTTTTTTCCGTTCAATGTATTTTTAATGGGATCGACATTTACACTTTATCGAAGTTACTAGGACATTCCGACATCTCCACTACTCAACGTTATTTGTAGTCTAGAGGATTTTGAATTGATTGAAAAAGCTATGCCTTCTAGTCCACTTATGAATTTAGGAAGAAAGACAAAAGCAACAGTCTTAAATAGCATTGATGATGGGGAATTTGTTTCCGAAAATTTGAGTTTGTTTATAGTTTTTTTAAGTACTCATTTTAAATTTGAGTGCTTTTCTTATTTGTGGAGGGGATAGTTTACATCTAAAATAGTAATTGTTAGTTATTATAGAGGTGCTAACACATCAACAGTTCGAAGTGGATTAAATTATAAAAAACTTCGAAGTGAAATAATGTTACAATAATTGTAAGTATGATAGATGCGCGACAACACTATTCTTTTGGGAAAGGCTGATTTAATAATAATAGATAATATCCTTAGATTTGGAGGGGTTGCAACAGAACTTAATCAACTACTTACGGGCGTGCTTCCGCTTGCTTATACAATTTTCTTATATGGCTCTTTACTATAAAAACGTTAATAAGATTTACGTAGGTATTTATTCATGGTAAAATTGTAACGCTTTCTTATAGAAACCAACGAAAAAGGCAAAACTGTTGAAAGACAGTGACGCAAAGCCACAGGTCTAAGGTGAAACGCTATGATAGCTGGGTTATCGAAAAGGAGTTTGTATGAATAGAAAAATTATATTAGGTACACTATTTATCATTACAATTTTTTTACCGTTTATACTTTTTATAATATTCCCTCAAGCTGCTAGGTGGTCAATGTTGATTATACCAGGATTTTTAACCGTTGTTGCCTACCCAAAGTGGAGTGTCGCTGTTCCAATAGCATTATTTTTAAGTGTATTAAAATACACGACGGTTTTAACAAAATCAGTTTTTTCCTCAGAAATTTTATTCAACTTAATTATCGGTACAACCGAAAATTATTTGATATTTTTTTTGGTATCATATTTCATAATCAAGAATGCAAAATTACTAAAAGAGGTTCAAGAACTTACGTTAGTTGACCAACTTACAGGGGCTTATAACCGAAGGTATTTCGATTTGTATATGGCTAAGGCAGTAGTAATAAGTGAAAGAGCTGAATTGCCAATTCACCTAATTCTTCTAGATATTGACCACTTTAAACCCCTAAATGATACCTATGGACACGTCTTTGGTGATGAAGTTTTAAAAAAGGTTACTGAGGTTATTAAAGCCAATAGTAGAGCATCCGATGATTTGGTTCGCGTAGGTGGTGAAGAGTTTGCAATTTTAGTACCTGAAACAAGAACGGAAGATTGCCTTAAAATTGCGGAACGTGTTAGACAAGCCGTAGAGGAAACTGATATTAGCTATAAAGATAAAAAAGCTAATATAACAATTAGTTTAGGGGTAACTAGATACCAAAAAGGAACATCAGTGGGTCGATTATATGAACAAGCGGATAAAGCATTGTATCAAGCGAAAGCTAATGGTCGTAATCAAATCGTTAATTATAGTCATCATATTACATGATGGCTTTTTATTTTTATCCAAACAAAAACGGGCGGTAATTTGCCCGTTAACTCTCACGTCATAGCTTAAATATATTAACCTTTAGCCTTTTCGATATCCTCATCGCTAGAAATAACCACTTCAAAATACCGTACCAAAATGCCCTATGTTAGTAACATCACGGGTAAACCTTGCTCTAACGTAATTGTATTATGTAATGTTTAAGTATTCTTATTTGACCATCACCATCATCATCTAATACTATCACCGTTATCCCAAATAGTTATCTTCGCTTAAGCTCGTTCATGTTGTCGCTCCGCTCCAGCATCCACACAAGTATATGTGTTTTTTGAGAATGGGTAAATTTTATCTCATATGTGTTACGTTATACTAGCTAGTTAATTTCACGATTCGAAAGAAACTCAGTAATAGTATAAGAAAACAGGAGATAGCGTATGAGAAGCGGTCTAAATAGCAAAAAACTAGCTTTCCGAGTAAAGGATTAAGAAACAATATATATAATTTTGAAATACGCCTATTCTAATTTCTTCGGAAGTAACAGCCACCTTCCTAAAGATTTCTATCTATGTTCGTATCTTCTTCACCATCCGATAGTACCCAGACACCTGTTTCCCATCATCACGAACGTATCCACCAGAAGGTTCAACTCACGTTTGATTAATTGAAGAGTTATCTCCTCTGTAATAATTCCGATTATCTAATTCCCGAGTCAAAACATCCGATATATTATAATTTTTTCATACATTTAGTTATCTCATGGATTAATAGCCCCATATAATGATATAATTATGGTAATAAATACCTAATAATGGGGGATGGTTGAATGGGTGGGTTGATTGTTTTGGGTGTAATAATATTGTTTATCTTTATTGCTCTTGGACAACAGAATGATAGTAGTATGAAAGATAAACAATCTGAAATTATTAAAGAGAACACTAATTCAATAGCAAAGATTATTAATGATAATGAAATAGTTGCACAACATAAATTTGCTCCTTTAGATAAAACTAATGTATTAATATTAGATAAAGATAATAATATTCATTTAATCTATAAAAAAGGAAGTAATTGGGATGGACACTTTGAATATAGGTACGCAAAATATAAACCTGATCAAATAATTAAATCAGAAATAGTTATTGACAATAATACAGTTCACTCAACTGACAGAACCTCTCAATTAGCAGGGATGGCAGTTGGAGGAATTGCTTTAGGTTCTGTAGGGATGGTTATTGGAGGACTATCAGGAAAGACTAATGTTAATGATTATATTAAATCAATTGACCTAAAGCTTACATTTGATGATCTAAGTAATCCAAACTATATGATAAATTTCCTGACAAACAAGACTGGGAAAACAGGAGATATTATAAAAAAGGGTTATGAAAAAGATGGAGCAAGGGTTAAGAATTCAATACAAGATATTGAGAAGTGGCAAGGGATTATGGAAGTGTTAATGAATAGGCAAAATAATAAGTTGGTTGATTAAGGAGTGTTACTGTAATGTAGGGATGGTTTACATACCCTTTTAAACAGTTTTTATCCCTGATGACGGACGGTACTCATCTAGGTTGTTTAGGGGTATCTTGAGGTTCACTTGGGAAATAAGGCATGAGGCGAACAATGATGGGATGGCTTGTGATTGGAATTAATGGTATTGAGTGTTAAAAATTATCAAATCAATAAAAGGGATAAATTTAAATTTACAAAAACACAATCTTTTTACACTTATTTTATAATACTTCAAAACTCTTATGTTGAAATGTTCTTAGGACTTTTTATTTACATAAGAGTTTTTTGTCATTTTATATTGAGATGATCTAATGAATGTAGGGAAAAGGTTAGGGTATGTAAAGGATTTACCTTAGAAGAAGTGCAAACTAATCTAGGATACAAAAGTTTACATTATATAGAGCAAGGACGAGTGGTTCACTAAAATGTCAGCACTTAATTAATTTAGCAGACCATTATAAAGTATCTCCTATGTACTTGTTAGGAGTAGATGAAAAACCTATCACATTGAACCAAAGTGGATTTTACTAATTCAAAAATTAAAAGAAAAGGGGCATAACCCAAGAGATGTTATAAAGAGTGTTGAATGGCAGTTTGAGATATCTTTGAGGAATAAGAGAGTACGGAAATAACCTAAAATTGGCTAAATTAACGGCTCTATTGTGGACAAATGTAATAACTTAGAATTGAAAAAGAATATGAAATCTTTATTATTTAATCTTACATAGAATTTCTCAATGTTAATTTCTTAATCTTTCTTGTAAACGAAATCCAACCACTTTTTATGATGAAAATAATTCATCAGAAGGGTGGTTTTTTCGGTTGATCTATGTTCTATTAGATAATTTATAAGCATTTAGTAATAACAATGAATAAAGAAAGCATGTATATAGAGTACCCGCCTTTATTTTCTATTTAAAAACAAATTTTCTTACACTGTAATAAATGAAGATAAGTGAGTAGATAAGTATAGCTAATCCAACGATTAATGGGTAAATGGGATTGTTAGATGATTTACTAATTTGTTGATGATATACACAACTAGAGACTCATTATCATTGAGAGAAATTTAGGATATGATGAAGCTCAATAAAGAAACACAGAGTAGTAATAGAATGGCAATCAAATTTGGTGGACGACAGTTAAGATAAAGGGTATAGGAATGAAAGTTTAATTATCAATGTGCTCAAGTTTGAGGAATGTTTAAGATCTTTAAATTCAGTTTTAATTTACAAGTAAGTCACGTGCTCTACTTTATAATTATCGTAATAAAAGCACGCGATATACGTGCCCAACTCTCTTATTATGAACAAACCTGCTTTTTATGTGGTAAGTCTTCCTTAATATACTGAGTTAATAAAACATCAAGCTCTTGGCTATATTTAATAGAAATGTTTGAGTTTAGCCCGTTTTTTAGGACAATGTCAATTAGCTCGGCTCGTTTCTTTTCAATTGTTTGAAGCATCTCTTGTTTAGACACGAGAAATTGTCCTTTCTTTGAGTAGAATAGGTGTTATCATTATATCATTTGAACTTTTTAGATAGTATAAACTGCAATGAGTCTATTATAAATGCTTATTAGGTGGAATGAAAAGTAAAAATTCCCATAAGATATGTAATTGACATAAAAATGTCACATTAAGATGTATTTATAACAAAGTAACTTTTGTTAGAATAGAGAGGACATTCTCTTTAGGAGGAGTAGCATGGCTGATTTAAACATATTTTTAGCATTTGGAGCAGGTTTTTTATCTTTTGTTTCTCCATGCTGTTTACCACTTTATCCGGCATTTTTATCGTATATTACTGGTGTTTCAGTAGGTGAATTAAAATCAGAAAATGCTTTATTGCAAAAAAGAAGCTTTTTACATACTGTGTTTTTTTTATTTGGCTTTTCCTCAATATTTATTGCACTTGGATTTGGAACGTCTTTTGTCGGAGAATTTTTTCAAAACTATCAAGATTTGATTCGTCAAATTGGAGCACTCTTGATTATCGTTTTTGGGCTTATGATTGTTGGAGTTTTCAAACCAGAGTTTTTAATGAAGGAACATCGATTTGAATTTAAAAATCGTCCAGCGGGTTTTCTAGGTACATTTTTAATTGGTATGGCATTCGCAGCAGGATGGACACCATGTACTGGACCGATCCTATCAGCCGTTATATGGCTTGCTGCAACCAATCCTGGTTCAGCCATGTTCTATATGATTGCCTATATTTTAGGCTTTGCTGTTCCGTTTTTAGTTTTGTCTTTTTTTATTGGAAAGCTAGATTGGATTAAAAAACATAATATGAAAATCATGAAAATCGGTGGCTATCTAATGATTATCATGGGAGTTTTACTGTTTTTCGATATTATGACATCAATTATTATTTTCTTAACTAGGATCTTTGGGGGATTCACAGGATTTTAGTACTCTTTTGGATATTTTAAACAACTTACACTAACATCTTTACTAAATTATGGCGTGATATTGATAGAATGGTTGGATGTGTGATAGATATTGCATTGAAGGTTATGAAACCGTAGTAGCCTCAATTAAGTCAAGTGTCAATCGCCTTCAAATAGAAAGTTTGTTATAGATGCAATCTTTCTTTATCATGTTTGAGGAGGAGCTAGGCGTGGCTAGAATTTTAATTGTTGATGATGCCAAGTTTATGAGAATGACTTTATCAAATATATTAAATAAGGCGAACCATGATGTCGTAGGTGAAGCAGAAAACGGGATTATGGCGGTTGAGCTTTTTCAAAAAGAAAGGCCTGATCTGGTTACATTAGACATTACGATGCCTGAAAAGAACGGGATAGAAGCCTTGAAGGAAATAAAAGAACAGTATCCTGATGCAAAAATCATCATGTGCTCCGCTATGGGACAACAGAAGATGGTTGTTGAAGCAATTGAAGCGGGGGCAAAAGATTTTATTGTAAAACCATTTGATGAAAATCGAGTGCTCGAAGCTATTGACCGTGTTCTTAGGTAAAGATGTGAAACCATTTAGGATGTATACTTCTTAAATGGTTTTTTTATTGCCATAGGAGCATTTACTTTTAGACATCAATTTATGTTTAATTTAAAAGCTTTTAATTAAAAATGAATGGTGATGGTATTTTCTTTTCAGTAAGTAATTTATGTTTATCTATGTATCCATTCAAAATTCGTTTATACTAATACTAGTAGCTGACTAGTAAAGGGATTGATATTATTGTTAACAACTGTTTCATCTATTATTGCTGTGGTAATGGCTTTATTTGTTTTATATATTCGTATGAAATCGGCTAAAAAACCTGCAACGGCAAAAAAGATTATCTTACCTCCAATTTTTATGAGTACGGGGGCACTTATGTTTATTCATCCATTCTTTCGTGTAACAACAGCAGAGTTTTTTGAGGCTTTGTTCGTAGGGATGTTTTTTTCAAT
>JAPSLU010000010.1 GCA_031180405.1 Bacillus sp. (in: firmicutes)
TCTGCTGTCTTTACACATTTACTTGCCATACCTATATTAAAAAGGCTAAGGTTTGATCTAGCCCCATTAAAACCCTTTAGAGAGTGGAAACTGCCCCAAAGTATTTTATGGTATTATTTAATTGCTTCCATTTTACTTATGGTTGAACTTGATAAAGATACTTTCCTATTTATGGCTGTTATTAACCTTTATTTTATCTTGCAATTCTTTGTCCTTATGCAAGGTTATTCATTCGTTTTTTATTACTCTTATACAAAAGGTTGGTCTAAAATCATTCCAATTTCTATTTTAATTGCTTCATTACTTATACCGATATTTCTTTATCTTATTAGAATCTTAGGTATAATTGATTTAGGCTTTTCTCTACGTGGTAAATTAACGAAGAAAAAGTGATATTGTTAGTCCTTAAGACTGATGCTAACGCTTGCCTTTCGGGGCACGTTTTTCAACAGACTAAATTAGGTTTTGTATTCACTGTTGCGAGGAGTTGATGAGAACAGAATGCCAAGTTTTTATGAGAAACCATTAATCCGTTATCCTATATACACATTGATTGGCGTAACAGTGATCGCTGTACTTGTTCTAACTCTTTATAATTGGGTCATTGGGTCCATTTTAATGGTCATTCTTGCAATTGTACTATATTTTATTAAAAAGGCTATTTCAGATTTAAAGTCTGAAATGGAAGATTATATAACAACGCTTTCTTATCGGTTAAAAAAGGTCGGCGAAGAGGCTTTAATGGAAATGCCTATTGGTATCATGTTGTTTAATGATCAATATCAAATTGAATGGTCAAATCCCTTTATGACCTCCTGTTTTGATGAAGATACGCTTGTTGGAAGGTCTCTTTTTGATGTTGCAGACTCACTTGTCCCATTAATTAAACAAGAAGTTGAGTCAGATACTATTGCATTGTATGACAGAGAGTTTAAGGTGATCATTAAACGAGAAGAGCGGTTATTATACTTTTTTGATGTAACTGAACAGGTTGAAATTGAAAAACAATATGAAGATGAACGAACTGTCTTAGCTTTTATCTTTCTAGATAATTATGATGAAGTTACTCAAGGAATGGATGATCAGACTAGAAGTGCTATTAATAGTGAGGTTACGTCCTTGCTAAATAAATGGGCAAAGGATTATGGTGTATTTCTAAAAAGAATTTCTTCTGAGAGGTTTATAGGTGTACTAAACGAAGATATTTTAACCAAGTTAATTAGAACAAAGTTTTCAATATTGGATGAAGTACGTGAAAAAACAACCGTTCATAATGTCTCGTTAACGCTGAGTATTGGAATAGGCTCTGGTGTTTCTTCCCTACAAGAGCTTGGTGATTTGGCACAGTCCAGCTTAGATCTTGCTCTAGGGAGAGGTGGAGATCAGGCAGCACTAAAGCAGCCGAGTGGTAAGGTTAAGTTTTTCGGTGGAAAAACTAATCCAATGGAAAAACGGACTAGAGTACGAGCTCGGGTTATTTCACATGCATTAAGGGAAATTGTTAATGAAAGTGACAAAGTTATGATTATGGGACATAAATACCCTGATATGGATGCGATCGGTTCAGCAATAGGCATTTTAAAGGTATCACAGGTAAATGAAAAAGAAGGATTTATCATCTTAGATCCAGACGCTCTTGACTCAGGTGTTGAACAACTACTATCTGAAGTCAAGTTGCATCCAGAACTGTGGTCGAGATTTATCACTCCAGAGCAAGCACTTGAGATCATGACAGATGATACGCTTCTCATTGTTGTAGACACGCATAAACCATCATTAGTCATTGATGAAAGAGTATTATCTAGAAGTGGGCGTGTGATTGTTATAGACCATCATAGACGGGGAGAAGAGTTTATTAAGGATCCAATTCTTGTTTATATGGAGCCGTATGCCTCTTCTACAGCAGAGTTAGTAACAGAACTACTAGAATACCAGCCTAAGCATTTAAAAGTAAATATGGTTGAGGCTACTGCCTTATTGGCAGGAATAATTGTAGACACCAAAAGTTTCACTCTGCGAACAGGCTCTCGTACATTTGATGCAGCCTCTTATTTAAGAGCAAAGGGTGCTGACACTGTTTTGGTTCAAAAATTCCTAAAAGAGGATATTACAAGCTATGTAAAACGTGCAAAACTAATCCAACATTCAACGATTTATAAAGAGGGAATTGCAATTACTGTTGCCGAGGAACATGATTTTTATGAACAAGTTACAATTGCTCAAGCTGCAGATACTTTGTTAACGATGAATGGCATTGAGGCCTCATTTGTTATTGCAAAACGTAATGAAGAAATTGTAAGCATAAGCGCAAGGTCACTTGGAGTTGTAAATGTTCAAATTTTAATGGAAGCTCTAGATGGGGGCGGACACCTCACAAACGCTGCAACACAAATGAAGCATACTACGTTACAAGAAGCAGAAAATCGATTAAAATTAGCTATAGAAGACTATCTAGACGGAGGAATAAAATCATGAAGGTAATCTTTTTAAAAGATGTAAAAGGTAAAGGGAAAAAAGGCGAAGTGAAAAATGTTGCTGATGGATATGCACATAATTTTTTAATTAAACAAGGCCTTGCAGTAGAGGCGTCAAACTCAAACATTAGCTCATTAAACGCGCAAAAGAAAAAACAAGAACAAGAAGCTATTGAAGAATTAGAACAAATGCAACAACTAAAAGTAGACCTTGAGAAATTGACTGTTGAAATACAAGCAAAATCAGGTGAAGGTGGCCGATTATTTGGTTCTGTTACAAGTAAGCAAATAGCGGATGAGTTGAAAAAGACCCATAGCATTAAGCTTGATAAACGCAAATTAGATCTACCAGATGGCATTCGTTCACTAGGCTTTACAAATGTACCTGCAAAACTTCATCCAGAGGTAAGTGCAACAATAAAAGTACATGTAAAAGAGCAGTAGGTAAATGTTGGAAATGGTTGTGGTTTAGTGGAAAGATTGAAATTTATCTTGAAGCGGAGCCACTTTTTTTTTATCCTTAGTAATAGATTACTATAAACTTAAAGGACGGTGATCATCATAAACGAATTAATTGGTGATCGTATTCCACCACAAAATATAGAGGCAGAACAGGCTGTTCTAGGTGCCATTTTTCTACAACCATCCTCTCTTACTTTAGCATCAGAGCTTTTGATTCCTGATGATTTTTATCGTGCTGCCCATCAAAAAATCTATAATGCTATGCTTGAGCTCTCAGATAAAGGTGAGCCAGTAGACATTGTCACTGTAACATCAGAATTAGCAGATGCTAATTTATTAGAAGAGGTAGGCGGAGTTTCCTATCTCAGTGATTTGGCAAACTCTGCACCAACTGCTGCAAATATAGAGTACTATGGAAAAATAGTTGAAGAAAAATCAATCTTACGAAGATTGATTCGAACAGCTACTACTATTGCACAGGATGGTTACAGCCGAGAAGATGAGGTTGAGGTTCTTCTCAATGAAGCGGAAAAGACGATTATGGAGGTTGCTCAGCGAAAAAATGCTGGAGCCTTTCAAAATATTAAGGATGTTCTAGTCCAAACCTATGATAACATTGAAACTCTTCATGATCGAAAAGGGGATATTACTGGTATTCCTACAGGGTTTGCAGAATTGGATAAAATGACTGCTGGTTTCCAGCGAAATGATTTAATCATTGTAGCTGCTCGTCCATCTGTTGGTAAAACCGCGTTTGCCTTGAACATCGCGCAAAACGTTGCAACAAAGACAGATGAAAATGTAGCTATTTTTAGTCTTGAGATGGGTGCAGACCAGCTTGTAATGAGGATGCTTTGTGCGGAGGGAAATATCGACGCCCAGCGTCTTAGAACAGGTTCTCTTACAGCAGAGGACTGGGGCAAGCTAACAATGGCAATGGGGAGCTTATCAAACTCAGGTATTTATATAGATGATACCCCTGGTATTCGCGTAAGTGAAATTCGCGCAAAGTGCCGTCGCCTTAAGCAAGAAAGTGGACTTGGGATGGTATTAATTGATTACCTCCAGTTGATCCAAGGTTCTGGTCGTTCAGATAACCGTCAACAAGAGGTATCTGAGATCTCTCGTACACTAAAGGAACTCGCACGTGAATTGAAAGTACCTGTAATTGCATTATCACAGTTATCACGTGGTGTTGAGCAACGTCAAGACAAACGCCCAATGATGTCTGATATTCGTGAATCAGGAAGTATTGAGCAGGATGCCGATATCGTAGCTTTCTTATATCGTGATGATTACTATGATAAAGAATCTGAAAACAAGAACATTATTGAAATCATTATTGCTAAGCAACGTAATGGTCCTGTTGGTACAGTTTCGTTAGCTTTTGTAAAAGAATATAACAAGTTCGTAAATCTGGAACGGCGATTTGATGATGGTGTTCCAGCTTAAGGAGATCGTGTTCGAGCGATCTTCTTTTTTTGTTTTTTTAACATGTATAAGAGTCTAATTGGAAACAATAGGATAGGGTCTAAAATATAGATAGTTAGAACCATTTGGAAGGTGATTTAGAAGTTTGTGTTCAATTTACGAACAAATACTAGATTGGTTTTTAAGATTGTTCGTATTTTACATTGACTTTCACAAATGGCATTGTTAAAATAAACATGTTTGAATAGTGCGAAATTACGGAGGTGCACGGAATGTCTTCAGTAGTAGTAGTTGGAACTCAATGGGGAGATGAAGGAAAGGGAAAGATCACTGATTTCCTTTCTGAAAATGCAGAGGTTATTGCTCGTTACCAAGGTGGTAATAATGCAGGTCATACGATTAAGTTTGATGGAGAAACGTATAAGCTTCACTTAATTCCATCTGGGATTTTCTATAAAGATAAAATTTGTGTGATTGGAAACGGAATGGTTGTTGATCCAAAAGCACTTGTAAAAGAACTTGCTTATTTACATGAACGTGGTGTTACGACTGATAATCTACGTATTAGCAATCGTGCTCATGTTATCCTACCATACCACCTGAAATTAGATGAGGTAGAGGAAGAACGTAAAGGTGCTAATAAAATTGGTACGACTAAAAAAGGAATTGGTCCAGCTTATATGGACAAAGCAGCTCGTGTCGGAATCCGTATTTCTGATCTACTAGAGCGCGATGTATTTGAAGAAAAGCTATCTAGAGCTCTTCAAGAGAAAAACCGTCTATTAGAGAAGTTCTATGAAGTAGAAGGATTTACAGTTGAAGAGATTTTAGATGAGTATTATGAATATGGCCAACAATTTAAGCAATATGTAGTAGATACGTCAGTTGTATTAAATGACGCATTAGATGAGGGTCGTCGTGTGTTATTTGAAGGTGCACAGGGTGTTATGCTTGATATTGATCAAGGTACATATCCTTTCGTTACATCATCTAACCCAGTCGCTGGTGGCGTGACTATCGGTTCAGGTGTTGGACCAACAAAGATCAAACATGTTGTTGGTGTATCAAAAGCATACACAACTCGTGTAGGTGATGGTCCATTCCCTACAGAACTAGACAATGAAATTGGTAATCAAATTCGTGAAGTAGGCCGTGAATATGGAACAACAACTGGCCGTCCTCGTCGAGTAGGTTGGTTTGATAGTGTTGTTGTTCGTCATGCAAGACGAGTTAGCGGATTAACAGATCTATCATTAAACTCAATTGATGTTTTAACAGGTATTGAAACATTAAAAATCTGTGTAGCTTATAAATATAAAGGTGAAATGATTAATGAGTACCCAGCAAGTCTTAAAGTGTTATCTGAATGTGAACCAGTATATGAAGAATTACCAGGCTGGACAGAGGATATCACAGGAGTGCGTAATCTAAGTGAGTTACCTGAAAATGCTAGACATTATATTGAGCGTATTTCTCAGCTTACAGGTATTCCACTATCTATCTTTTCTGTAGGACCAGATCGTTCACAAACAAATGTAATTCGCAGCGTATATAGCTAACTAGATGGGGGGAATGTATTTTCATTCCTCCTCTTTTATCTTTTTTTACATAAAATCATGTTTATTTTTAAAAATAAAAATATTTTTTGAAAAATATATTGTAAAGTTATTCATATGATGATATGATAGATCTCGTCCTGTTAGGACAAAGTAATTCTACAAAAACTCATTTATAAAATGAGCCATTAGCTCAGTTGGTAGAGCATCTGACTTTTAATCAGAGGGTCGAAGGTTCGAGTCCTTCATGGCTCACCATTGTTTTTAAGAAAACAGTGGCCCGTTGGTCAAGCGGTTAAGACACCGCCCTTTCACGGCGGTAACACGGGTTCGAATCCCGTACGGGTCACCAACATTTTTTCGCAATAGCGAAAATAATGTACAATCATGTCTTGCATCTTTGACTAGTGTCAAAAGGTCAAGGAAATTTATTTTGAGTGGCGTCAAAAGGTCAAGGAAATTTATTTTGACTAGCGTCAAAAAGATTCAAGGAAATTTATTTTGACTGTCGTCAAAAAAATTTGGTCCGGTAGTTCAGTTGGTTAGAATGCCTGCCTGTCACGCAGGAGGTCGCGGGTTCGAGTCCCGTCCGGACCGCCATTTATATAACTAGTAAAAGGATTTCAATATGCGAAAAGATTGAGGAAGCGACTTGCGAGTAACGGAGCGATGAACTGACTAAGGGATTCCTATGCATAGTGGAAGCTGTAAACTACATATGGCTCGGTAGCTCAGTTGGTAGAGCAATGGACTGAAAATCCATGTGTCGGCGGTTCGATTCCGTCCCGAGCCACTTCAAGACATGAACCTATAGGTTCATGTCTTTTTAATATGTTAAAGAATTCTTGAACTCTAGGGCGCCACAGCCAGCTCCAGCAGTCATAAGGTAAGATGCCTAGCTCCGAAGTCATAAGCTAATCAAGTGCTTGGTTTAATTACATGTTACGACAATTTAACCAAAATATGTATACAATAATACAGTAATATTACATTTCGATGTATTTACCGTATGATTATTGAATCTATGTTAAATTAGAAAAGGGTATAAAGACGTGAATTTTGTCGGTATTTAAGAGTAGATTCATAGTTGTAAGCTTTGTAGGCTTTCAATTGTATAGATTTAGGAGGAAATACCATTGTTTAGGTGTTCTAAGAGATTGCTAGGTGAACAACGGAAAAAGAATTGTTCATACTTAAAAAAGTGGACGATGGGTGTTGTTTTAGCTACATCACTAACTTTTGGATTAAGTGCTCAAGCTGATGACTCATTACCTATTGTTTACCATATTTATCTCAGTGACGAGTATATGGGAACGGTAGATAATCAAAATGTGATAGATCAACTTATTTCAGCTAAAATAAATAAAATAAAAGATAAATATAAGGACTATCCACTTACTGTGGAGGATTTAGAGATTATCCCTGAAAAAATGTTTAGACCAGTTTTTGATAATACACAAGCTGAAAAAAACCTAAATAAAGAACTTGATGTCGTTGTCGAAGCAGCTGTTTTAAAGATCAATGATGAGGAAGTTGCTGCCTTTCAAAATTTTACTGATGCTGATAAAGTGCTAGAAGAATATAAACAACATTACGTTTCTAAAGAAGTTCTAGAAGAAATTGCTGCAAGACCAGATAATCAACAATTACCTTTACTTAAAGAGGAACAATCGCGTATTACAGAAGTTTCCTTTTCAGAGAAAGTTTCACTTATAACAAAAAATGTGCTACCAGAAAAAATTATAACAACAACGAAACAAGGGGTAAACCTGCTAGAAAAAGGTACATCTTTCGAGAAAAAATATGAGATTCAAGAAAATGACGTTCTTGGAGGCATAGCAGCTAAACACGACTTAACCTTAGACAAGCTACTAGAGCTTAATCCTGGTCTGGAAGAAGACTCTATTATTAAGTCTGGCGACTTATTGAATGTAACGGTATTAAAGCCATTTGTAATGGTTCAGGTTAAAGAGGAAGTCTCTAAAAAGGAAACAGTTGCTTATAAAACAGAAGTCAAAGAAGATGACTCCATGCCTAAAGGAGAAGAGAAAATTTCTCAAGAAGGACAAAACGGAGAAAATTTAGTTCATTATGTCGTTTACAAACAAAATGGTTCTGAAACAAAACGCGATACCTTAAATGAAAAGGTCTTAATAGAACCTGTAAATGAAATCATTATAAAAGGTACGAAAGTTATCCCATCAAGAGGAACTGGTGATCTAGCATGGCCTGCAGTCGGAGGTTATGTCTCTAGTGGGCTGGGACAACGCTGGGGGAAACTTCATAAAGGAATTGATATAGCTAGACCTAGTGATCGGACTATAAAAGCTGCTGATAATGGAAGAGTTACCTCAGCTGGTTTTGATGGTGGTTATGGAAATAAGGTAATAATTGACCATAATAACGGGATAAGAACTGTATATGCCCATTTAAGCTCAATTTCTGTTTCAGTTGGACAGGTTGTTTCACAAGGACAGAAACTTGGCGTTATGGGATCGACAGGTAACTCTACAGGTATTCATCTTCATTTTGAGGTTTATGAAGATGGAAACCTAAAAAATCCTATGGATTACTTAAATTAACGGGTACAAAGGAGCTGACACCATCATCTATATTTGGTCAGTTCCTTTTTTCTTTCAAGATAGCATATAGTAAACGTATATATAGGGTAATCTTTGAAGATGAATCTCTTCTTTGAAAATGGTACATTAAAATATAGAAGAACATGCAAATAAAAGGGGCGAGAATATGGAAAAGAAAATCTTAGTTGTCGATGATGAAAAGCCAATTGCTGATATACTACAATTTAATTTAAAAAAGGAAGGTTATGCTGTTTATTGTGCTTATGATGGAAATCAGGCATTGGAAATGGTGGAAGAAATAAACCCTGACCTCATTCTATTAGATATTATGCTTCCAAACAAAGATGGTATGGAGGTATGTAGAGAAGTTAGAAAAAAGCATGAAATGCCAATTATCATGCTTACAGCAAAGGATTCGGAAATAGATAAAGTACTTGGCCTTGAATTAGGTGCTGATGATTATGTGACAAAACCGTTTAGTACACGAGAATTATTAGCACGTGTAAAAGCAAACCTTCGAAGACAGCAGGTAAATGATACGAGTGACTCGAAAGGAACATCAAATGAAATCTCCATTGGCTCATTAGTTATTCACCCTGATGCTTATGTGGTTTCAAAACGGGGAGAAACAATCGAATTAACACATCGTGAGTTTGAATTACTTCATTATCTTGCACAGCATATCGGACAGGTTATGACACGAGAGCATCTATTACAAACTGTATGGGGATATGATTACTTTGGAGATGTAAGAACAGTAGATGTGACAGTTCGACGTTTAAGGGAAAAGATTGAAGACAACCCAAGTCATCCTACATGGATTGTGACAAGACGTGGAGTAGGTTATTACTTAAAGCAATCAGAACAGGAATAACCCGATGAAAAGAGTAAGGTTTTTTCAATCAATTCATTTTAAATTTGTGACAGTCTATGTCTTACTTATCATGATGGCCATGCAGATTATTGGAATTTATTTTGTGAAAGAGTTAGAGACTTCGTTGAAATCAAATTTTGAGACTTCATTAACAAAGCGTGTAAGCTTGCTGGTGTATAATATTGAACAAGAAATGTCACGAGATCCTAAAGAATATACGGATGGAAAAACGGTAACTAGTGAAATCACATCTATCATAAGAGACTTTCAAACAGAAGAAATCATTGAGGTTCGTGTGATTGATATGAATAAGACTGTTATTGCTACGACTAGTAGTAATCAGGATATTGTAGGAAAAAAAACTACAGAAGAGTCTGTTCGACGTGCTTTAGTCGGCCTTGATTATAGCGGTTTATTTATTGATGATGAGACTGGACGTGTTCGAGTACTAACGGTTCCTGTAAATCATGATAAACAAACAATTGGTGCTGTATATGTGAGTGCATCTATGGAAGAAGTTTTTACTCAGATGAGTATTATTAATAAGATCCTTGCAACTGGAACGATTATCTCATTGGCTATAACAGCGGCTCTTGGTATTTTTCTTGCAAGAACCATTACTAGACCAATGACTGATATGAGAAAGCAAGCGATTGAATTAGCCAATGGTAATTTCTCTAGAAAAGTTAAAGTATATGGAGAAGATGAAATTGGTCAGCTAGCGATCACATTTAACTATTTGACAGAAAAGCTTGAAGATGCCCAAGCAATGACAGAGGGAGAACGGAAGAAGTTAGCTTCTGTTATTGCCCACATGACAGATGGGGTTATTGCAACAAATCGTGACGGACAAGTTATTTTAATTAATAATCCGGCTTTAGAGATGTTAAATGTTTCACGTGGAACGATAAATCAAACAAATATAACGGAACTTCTTGGAATCAGTGAAGAATATACATTTGAAAGTCTCATCGAGGAACAAGAATCACTTGTATTGGATACTGGAACGGAAGAACGTCCATTTATATTGCGGGTCAGTTTTTCTGTTATACAAAAAACAGAAGGTTTAATAGCTGTTTTGTATGATATTACTGAACAAGAAAGAATTGATCAAGAAAGAAGAGAATTTGTAGCAAATGTATCACATGAGCTTCGTACCCCATTAACTACGATGAGAAGCTATTTAGAAGCATTAGCCGATGGAGCTTGGAAAGATGAAGATATTGCACCGCAATTTTTACATGTTACTCAAACAGAAACAGAGCGAATGATCCGATTAGTGAATGACTTGTTGCAATTATCTAAACTTGATCGAACGGATTATCAACTAACAAAGGATTGGGTTAACTTTACGGATTTTCTCCAAAAAATAATCGATCGATTTGAAATGACAAAGTCGCAACATGTGGCGTTTGTTAGAAATATCCCAAAAGAACCTCTATACGTTGAAATTGATACAGATAAAATTACCCAAGTGCTAGATAATATTATTTCAAATGCTTTAAAGTACTCACCTGAGGGTGGGACGGTAACATTCACAATCGATATATTAGCATCAGAAATACAGATTCGCGTGAGGGATGAAGGTGTAGGCATTCCACAGGAAAGTGTGAATAAAATTTTTGATCGTTTCTATCGAGTAGATAAAGCACGAACCCGTCAGCTTGGAGGAACAGGCTTAGGTTTAGCCATAGCGAAGGAAATGATCCAAGCACATGGGGGAGATATATGGGCGCAAAGTAAAGAGGGAAGAGGTACAACAGTGTTCTTTACCTTACCATATGATCCAGAACAAGAGGATGAGTGGGATGAATAAAGAGTCAATAAAAAGTGTCCTATTAACGATACTAGTCTTAATAAGCTTATTTTTTACGTGGAATTTGTGGAATTCGAAACCACCTTTTGAGGAGTTTCAGAATAATAGTTTTTTTGAAAGTATCCCAATTAGTAATGAGGAACGAGAGCCCTATGAAGTCATAAGACCACAACAGCTTTTTGTTCATACATCAAATCAACATTTTAGTACATTTGATGATCAGTATCTTAAGAGCCTTTGGAATGAGATGCAAAAATGGGATTTTAGTGCAAGTAATGATCGTAATTTGACTCATACCTATACAAAGGAGAAATTTACAAGTTGGGTACATGAGAAAGATGAAGCTAAAATAGAGCTTAGATTTCTAGATGGCATTCCAATGGAGACATTTGAATCAATGTTTGAATGGGATACGGATACAAATGAAGATATTAGCTTTGATCGAATTTATTTAAACGTTCCCCAGGAAAAGGAAGTTCAAATGGTCTATTTTGTTTCAAGTGAGACGTTGAAAATAGTTGAGACGTCTGTCAATATGTCTGATGCTAATCAGTTTGTTGGTGAGCTATTTAGCCAGAGAAATGAATTTCAGCCATTTTTCAAATATGGTGAAGAAGATGGGACTGAATTCTTATTGCCTGTTAATAAAGTCAAAATAGATAGTTTTCAGTATGTTACAGATGAAATTGATGGAGCAATCTTTAAAGATGCCTTATTTAGCAATCCTCGGATCGTGAAGCAGGATGTTGACTTTTCAAAAAATCGCTATACCGATAGCTCAAGGGAACTTAATATTTTTCCAAATGAGCATATGGTGAGGTTCGTAAATCCTACTTTAAGAAATACAAGCTTTTTAGAGAATAACATGCTGGTAGATCAAAGCATTGACTACCTAAATGACCATGGAGGATGGACAGACAACTACTTTTTATTTAACATAAATGAACTAAATCAGGAAATAAAGTATGTTATGTCAATTCAATCGATACCTGTTTTTGAATCTAGTATAGAGCCGTTTGGGCCAACGATGATTTCCCAAAGATGGGGGCAAAATGAAATTGCTATATATGAACGTCCCTCCTATCAGCTAATGACCAAAATATCAAGCAGTAATACTGAGACGTTAATGTCAGGACATGAACTCGTCGACACACTAACTAAGGATTCATCTATTGAAATAAATAATATTAAAGGTATATATATTATGTACGAACTAGGAGGAGAAACTGATCAACGCTTTGTAAAAATCACTCCCTCTTGGTGTTTAGAATTAATTGATGGAACATTGATAAAAATTGATGGCAATCAAAGGGGTGATAAAAGTGGATTGGAGTAAAACTAAAACCATTTTTATCCTAGCATTTCTTACCTTAGATATCTATTTAGCTATTGAGTTTTTTGAACTACGAAATCAATCAGACTATGCGATTTTGCAAGAGGCAACGATTGAGGAGAAGTTAGAAGTTGAAGGGATAGTCTACAGCGATTTGCCTGACGATATCGATAAAAGCTTTTATATTACAGCGAAAAGTAAAGACTTTACTCTAAACGAAGTAGCGAAGCTGGAAAATCAAGCATTGGTTCTAACAAACACCAATATAGAGGAAGAATCTTTTCGTACATTAAATATGAAACTAGACAAACCATTTCCATTGCCTGAAGTAAATATGCAGAGCAAAATCAATCAGTTTTTAAAAGACAATGTTATTTCTGGTGAACTTTATCATTATTGGTATACAGATGAAGAATCTAATTCTATAATATGTATTCAGACCTATAATAATCAAAATATTTTTCAATCAAGGGAAGACCATATAGGGATGATTATTTTTTATTTAAATGAAGATAATGAAATTTACAGTTATGAGCAATCGATGCTAGAAGAAATAAAAAAAGTAGAAGAGCAAGAATCAGCAATATCAGCTTTAAAGGCTATTGAAGCTTTATATAATAAAAATTATCTAACGCCAAACAGTGAATTAGTCAATATTCAATATGGATATTACACGCATATTCCACTCTCTAATCAACAAATTTTAGCACCTACATGGCATATCATTGTAGAAACAGAAAATAGTGAGAGAAAAGATTTCTATGTAAATGCTTTAGAGGGAGATGTTTTGCAGTTAACGGAATAGGGTAAAGAGGAGTGACTTAAAATGAGCTTGCAGTTTAGTGTACTTGCAAGCGGTAGTACGGGGAATGCCATTTATGTTGAAGCCAATGATCAAGCATTTTTAGTTGATGCAGGGTTAAGTGGAAAACAAATGACAAATTTATTTGAGCAAATAGGTCGAGATATAAAAAAACTTTCAGGTATCTTCGTTACTCATGAACATAGTGATCATATTAAAGGATTAGGTGTACTTGCAAGGAAACATAAACTCCCAATCTATGCGAATGAAAAAACATGGCAAGCAATGAATGGTTTGATTGGGGAAATTTCAACAGACCAGAAATTTATGTTCCAAACAGGCTCTGTCAAAACATTCGGTTCCGTAGATATCGAGTCATTTGGTGTTTCACATGATGCAGCTGAGCCTATGTTTTTTGTGTTTCACCATGAGGGAAAAAAACTTGCTCTTATCACAGATACAGGATACGTAAGTGATAAGATGAAGGGAACTATTCGTAATGCTGACGCATTTGTTTTTGAGAGCAATCATGATGTTTCAATGCTTCAAATGGGTCATTATCCTTGGAGTATTAAACGACGTATATTAAGTGATGTTGGACATGTCTCAAATGAAGATGCGGCAATTGCGATGATGGATGTTATCGGAGATGCAACAAAACGAATTTATTTAGCTCATCTAAGTAAAGATAATAACATGAAGGATTTGGCAAGGATGTCTGTTGAGCAAACACTAGCAAGTAAAGGGTTTATTACTGGTGAGCAATTTGATTTATATGATACAGACCCAACAACCCCAACTACGCTTGTAGCAATTTAAAATTTCACATAATATCATCATCATCTTGGTTAATTTTTATTCTACAAGAGAATAATGTTGATTAGGTAAACACTATTCAAGTGTGTCTGAAAGGAATGGTGACATAATGGGCTATTATGATCAGGATTATGAGAATTATAATGCAAAAAGGCAAAAAGGCAATCGAGGCGGCTGGTTTTTAGCAGGATTTGTCGGAGCAATCTTAGGAGGATTACTGATGTTCTTCGCCTTACCAGCCCTGTCCAATTTCGTTCCTTATAACATGGACTTAGGAGATACGGAGTCAGAGTCACAAGGTGGCACAGAAAGTCAATCTGGTATAACAAAGAATGTGTCTGTGAATGTGAATTCAGCTATTACAGACATTGTTGATGACGTGTCAGATGCCGTTGTTGGTGTTGTCAATCTTCAAGAAGCTGGTTTTTGGAACGAAACAGGTGAAGCTGGAACCGGTTCAGGTGTTATTTATAAAAAAGATGGTGAAAATGCCTTTGTGGTAACAAACCATCATGTTATTGAAGGTGCTTCACAAGTTGAAATAAGCTTAAGTGATGGAACAAGGGTTGCAGCTGAAATATTAGGTAGTGATGTTTTAACTGACTTAGCTGTTTTAAGAGTTAATAGTGAAAAGATAAACAAAATAGCAGAATTTGGTGATTCTGACGCAGTTAAACCTGGGGAGCCTGTGATAGCAATTGGGAACCCATTGGGGCTGCAATTCTCTGGATCTGTTACACAAGGAATTATTTCGGGAACGGAACGAGCAATTCCTATCGATGAAAATGGCGATGGGCAAGTGGATTGGAATGCAGAGGTCTTACAAACAGATGCAGCGATCAATCCAGGAAATAGCGGTGGAGCTCTTATCAATTTAGATGGAAAAGTAATTGGGATTAATTCCATGAAGATAGCTGAAGCAGCGGTAGAAGGAATTGGTTTATCAATTCCTGCAAATCACGCGATACCCATTATAGAGGATCTTGAAAAATATAGTGGAGTTAGACGTCCATTTATGGGAATTGGTATGAGGTCCCTAAATGAAGTATCAAGCTATCATAAGGAACAAACATTAAGACTACCTGAAGATATCACAGAAGGTGTTATTGTCATGAGTGTTGTCCCAGTTTCACCAGCAACACAGGCTGGTTTACAAGAATTTGATGTCATCACTGAATTTGCTGGAGAAAAAGTAAAGGACATTATCGAATTACGAAAAGTTTTATATGACCAGGATGTGGGAGACACAGTTGAAGTGAAATATTTCCGAAACGGTGAGGAAATGTCTGGTAAGATGAAACTTGGTGAAGAAAACATGTTAGGGAGCTAAATAAGCTCTCTTTTTTTAATACCATCAGCTCTAGACCAAATAGGCAGGGAACTTGCGCTTTTCAAATGGTTGTGGAAAAGTATTTAGGGGACACTAATAATAAAAATATCCACATGTGGATAAGGAGGATGAAGAGAGATGTATTGCTGTGAAGACCATATAGAATTAGCAATTGATATGTATGTCGATGAGAAAGAAGTTGCACCAGAAATAGAAAAAGTTGATCAGGATGGAAAGTTATCCACAAGATGCCAAATGTGCGATAAGCAAGCTGTATATGTAGTTGGAGGTTGATTTTTTCAACAAATGTGGATAAAGTTTAATAAATGTGGATAACTTTTGTGGATAAACGTTTTTAAAGTGGGGAAGAAAAAATGAACATTGCTATTATTACAATTGGAAAACTAAAAGAAAAATACTTAAAGCAAGGAATTGATGAATACTTAAAGCGCTTAACATCCTATGCTAAAGTAGACGTTATTGAATTACCCGATGAAAAAGCTCCAGAAAATCTAAGCGGAATTGAAATTGAACAAGTAAAAGAAAAAGAGGGAGAAAGAATCCTAAGCAAAATTAGTGACGACACACATGTCATCGCACTAGCTATTGAAGGAAAAATGAAATCCTCTGAACAACTGGCTAAAGACTTAGATCAGCTAGCTACATATGGAAAAAGCAAAGTAGCTTTTGTTATTGGGGGATCACTAGGTCTAAGTTCATCTGTTATGAAGAGAGCGAATGACAGTTTGTCTTTTTCCAAAATGACATTTCCACATCAGTTGATGCGGCTGATTTTATTGGAGCAGGTTTATCGGGCATACAGGATTAATCGGGGCGAACCGTATCATAAGTAAATGAGGTTTTTTCAAAAAGAGTAATAGTCATCTCGATCAAGATATAGATCTGTTTTGCCATCTTAACGCTACTTCTGCAAGTAGCTAAAAGTGGAAAAAATATCGAAAAATTATACTTAATGTACAAGAAATTCCTTTGTAAAAGCTTATAACTTAATTACCCAAAACTAAAAAGTACTTGTTATGTAACTATAACAAGTACTTATATTCCCTCTCCTCAAGTGAACATAAGTTTGGAGACGATGGCTTTTAAAAACAATTAAACCAAAGATTAGCTATGCTAAAGGGGCAATTTATTACAAGATCAACTGATAACAGAAATCGACCCATTCAACTGAGGAGAAGCAAAATTTTTTGTAGGGATATTGCAATAATCTATTTAGTGTAAAATTCTTTGGGAAATAGGTAAAAGACAATAATAATTAATACCACAGCTCTATTTATTGGTTGTACCATGGCCATTATTCAAGCTACCATTGAATTTACGATTTAACCCTTTTATAATCAAGTAAATAGGGAAAATCAATTCAAATAGACCTCCTGGAGTAAAGAGCCATATAGGTGCAAGTTCTGAGATAAGCAATAAAATCGAATATATAAATAAACAGACATATCCTAAAATCCCTAGTCCCATCATCCATTTTGGCGCTAAACTTTTCTTCAGCAAATACCAACAATAATAGCTGCTATATCCCCCTAGAGTCAACATAGCTAGTGAGAAGCAAAGTTCCCTGAGCTTGAGAATCGGTTCAATATTTGTTTGAGATATTAGTAACACGCTTATTGCTCCGATTGCTAATAAAAATCCTTCTATAAATCTTGAAAACATATATCCTTGTATAATTGTTTTATTATAAGACTTTAAACGTTTAAAACTCAACAAACCAATAATAACAACTACAAAACTATTAATCAATTCAAACCCAATACCTAGTCTTGTGGAAGCTATGTCTTGATGGTCTTGTACCCCATTTACAATCATTTGATTGCCAATTGCATAGGTTACCGTCGCTAATAAAAAACAAAACCCAATAATTTTTTCATATCCTCTATACTGTTTTTCCATGTTCTTTCATTCTCCCTTCAGTAAAGATATAAAAAATACATCATAATATTCTGAAAATTAAAGGTGAAGAGGTGGTCTGCAATGAATAATATCGAAATAGGAAAATTGATGATAGTTGAAACATTGAAAAAAATGACTGATTTAAATGATGATGACCTTTCAGAACTGGTAACGAGCATACCTATACAAAAATATAAAAGAGGAACAGTCCTTTTAAATCAGGGTGATAAGCCAGATATGAGTTATTACCTCATAATGGGTTGTGTTCGTCAGTATGTCTGTAATGAGCATGGAAAAGAAATCACTGTTGATTTATATATAGATGAACAGTCCATCAATATGTTTAGTTATGCTGATGAAGTCGGTGACTCTATGTACAGTCTTGCATGTCTCGAAGACTGTATCATGGTATCATGTCCAGAAATTATGACTCGTGACTTAGAAAACACACAACCTGAATTTAGAGATATGCTTAGAATATTCTTCCAAAACCAGTTCACTGTGTTACAGAAAAATCTTGCAAGCTTTAAGGCACAAACACCAGAAGAAAGATTTCGGGCATTGGTTAAAAATCGTCCAGAACTTCTAAAAAGAGTACCTCAAAATATACTGGCAAGCTATTTGAATATCACCCCCGAAACCTTCAGTCGTTATAAAAAAACTTTGACGTGATCTTAGAATAGAACATACATGAATATTTTTCCTTGATTTGAATCAAGTTTTATTAATTTTCAAGGTGCATCAGGTGTAAGTGGGTATGTAGTTGTTTCGAGGAGTGACAAGTGAAATGGGAGCAAGTATGTGTAAAATATCCGGAGCAATGGGTACTTGTAGAGGCTATCTCTGCTTGTTCAAAAAACTCGATACATTATCTAGATGATTTATCAGTCATTTCTCACTTCCCCGATTCAACGCTTGCATGGAAAGAATATAAAAAACTCCATTTAGCTGAGCCTACACGTGAATACTATATTTTTCATACTGACCACAACACAATTGAAGTTAAAGAACAAAAGTTTATTGGAGTAAAGAAACGACTTCAATAAAAATTGAGATGTTTGATGGATCACTGATAGTCTAAGTTTCGTTAATCATTAGGAAAGACAATGTTTTTAAAGAGGTTCTTTTAGACACTGGTTGTTCCATACCGATCTTTGATACTGATGAAATAGAGGAAATTGGGCTTATTATTGACAGAGCAAATGATAGACCAAGAAGAATGTATGGTGTTGGTGGGGAAAGCGAACTTTGCTATGAGAAAATTGTATCCGATTTAAAAATTAGTAACAATTGCTTGATTCCTTTCAATTACAACTAGGAATAATAAGGGAAACCTATGGATTTAACCGTATTCTTGAAATGATTTTATGATTGATGTCGGTTTAATAATAGATTTATTTTAAAGATATGATAGTTAAATAGAAAAATTTGGTACCTAAAACCTCATTTTGATTAGTTACAGTGAACAGTACCATAAGTAAATGAAGTTTTACTACTAGGAAAGGGAAAAAAAGCAGTTGTTCCTAAAGGGTTTCAATAATCGCCTTTTAGGAACAGTTTTGATCTGATATATAGATATAACCATAGGAAAAAGCTGCAGCAATTGCCATGATGAGAAGTGATACGTCAGCAATCAGAGCATTTTTTCTCTGATTCGATATATTATTTTGATTTTCATAGGTAGCCATTTTATACTAACCTCCATTTTCTTTTGTAAGTTAAGTTTAAATGGAGGATTATCATCGAGCATTGACTTAAGTCAAGAAATTGTATTATTTAATCAAATCAATACAAGCTGGACAGAGAATTTAGATATTCTCTGTCTTTTTAATTTTATCTAGGTTTTTCATGGATTCAAATTCTTTTTGAGTAGACTGTATTAGTGTCACTACTTATAAATGTTCATAATTCAAAAAGTTTTACATTAACTTATTGGGTCACCTTTTTGTTGTTTTTCATATTATAAATGCGAATTGGAGTTTTATAAATTTATAAATTGGAGGAAGCATTTATGAACAATTTTTACAACCCGTATTACTATCCGAGTACTTATTATGTTCAGTCAGATTATTATGAGGATCCTTATTATATGTCTTTTCGACAAATAGATTTGGGTACTTATTGGGAAGTGAATGAAGGTGGATGGAGAGGTGTATGGATACGAAGAGGGAATGGCAATGTCTTTGATGCAACGTGGACCAGAGCAGGGGAACGACCGATTACCGCTGTTTTGAGAATGCGATTGCAGGACAATTTTGTATGTATATCACGCAGAAATAGCAGTGACGGAAATGACTGTCAGTATGTAGGAAGAATTGAAGGAAGAAGAGTAACAGGGTTTAACATTTGTAACACTGGAGGTGGTCCTTGGACCGGTACAATACACAGAGGGCCTCGAGTACCGGATTTAGGAAGAAGATGGGAAGAAGAGGAAGGTGGATGGAGAGGTGTATGGACCCGTCGGGGAAACAGCAACATCTTTGATGCAAGATGGACTAGAGCTGGTGCTACCCCTGTTACCGCAGTATTAAGGGTGGAACAACAGGGTAACAATATTCGGATTGAACGACGGAACAGCAGTGATGGAAATAACTGTAATTACACTGGTAGAATTGAAGGAGCGAGAGTAACCGGTACTTATACCTGTGACCAAGGAGGAGGTAATTGGAGCGCTACAATATTTTATGAGTAAATTAGTAAAAGTTCGGTAGGAGGACCGTATCATAAGTAAATGAGGTTTATTAACATTTAAATTAAAGGAGAAGGTAACAATTCAATCTACCTTCTCCTAAGATGAATATAATAAAAAGATAATTATATGGAAAGCTTATGTATTTTTGGTTACGTCTATTTAAAAATCATTAATCTTAGCTATACAATTTGCTATATAACAATAGTGATCTTATCACACCTGATTGAGAATAACTTGGCATTCCAATCCCTCTTGGTCGACCTTTGTGAAGGGTTGCTAGGAGAGTTTTAACTTGAATTGAGCGTATGAAAGAATTTCTATTAGGAGGAGCCCATGTCTTTGTCTTGACTAAGGTATTACCTTTATGAGTAACGACTTCATATATTCCATAGCCTTCAATATACCTCGTACTGTTTAATGAAATAATTTCCCCGATTTGCCCCAACTTCTCTTGAACTATTCCACTGTAAGAAAATAGGCTAGGCTAGTGAATTAACTAGTTATATTAAAAACCTCATATAGCTCTACCTCAAACGAACCATAAATAGCAAAAAGTATACGATAAAAGCCGGTACTAATAATAGTGACGGCTTTTATCGTATTTAAACTGTCTTTAAACTATAATTGTTAATAGGTATAAACAACATTTATTAGTAAAGGGAGTAATGATTTTGAAGATTTTAAGAATATTAATATATGGTTTTGTGTTAGTAAATATTTTTGGGTTACTTTACTGGATTACTACAATGTTAATAGACTTATTTAATTAAAATACGATTTAAAAGTTATTAAATAACCTTTCTTTCTTAGATTGTAGGGAAAAGGTTGTTTCTCCTTTGTTTATACTAATGGTGAACAAAGTAACCCAATTAAAATACTTATCTAAACTGAAGTAATAAATATATGTTCTAAAATTAATTAATAAAAATGCATTTGTATAGAGAATAAGGCTTATTAAATTTATATTCCCAGATAGGATAAAGTTTATATGCATAAAAAGGCAAACAAGGATAGAAGGGATGGTGAATAAACCTGCTATAAGAAATATTCCAAGTATAATTTGAACAATTGGTATAACATAGTTAAAAACCAGTAGATGCTCTAAAGCGATATTCTCTATGAAAGTCTTATAAAAGAGTGGGACATTAGACTGCTGTAATGAATTTATAAGGTATTCTCTCAAAAATATACCCGGTTCTTTAAACCATAATTTATCCGTAATTTTGGTTACTCCTGCCAAAAACCAACCCAATCCAAAAAGCATTCGCGTTAAAACAATCATTGATGGTAACAGTTTTGCATTTTTAATTTTCATCTAAATACTCCTCCGTAATTTTGATTTTCCTCAGTGCATTTTTTTTGCCCAAGGGAAACTTTATGGGTAAAAAAATTTGTTAGCTTAGACTTGCGCTATTGATATTTTTCTTTAATTATATGTCTTATCTGTCAAAATGTTTCCTTTGTACAAAATACTTTACCAAACACAAAATTTATTGTAAATAGATATTTAGATGTAAAAGTGTATGAAACTAATGAATAGTTTAAGTCATTAAATATCCCCACAATATTATGGAGTGGTGGTTTTAAATATATAAAAACTTTTTGCTCAAATTCAACTATGTCCTTTGGTGACATTCACTGCACCTTACCATAAGTAAATTAAGTTCTATTTATAAAGGAAAAACTAGTCCTTGAATTCAGTGAAGATGGAAAGGGGTTAATACCTGGAGAAGAGGAAAAAGTTTTTGAACGATTTTATAGTAGAGAACGGTTCTGGAGCTGATCTATCTATTACAAAGGATATTATTGGGGAGTATGGTGGGCTATATTATGGCTTAACCGAATCAATCTATAGGGGCAACACGTATCTCTATTCCTAAAAGAATGTAAAACACAAATAACTCACCACATTTAGGATAGATATTTCTTGGTATTCTATAGATTAAAGTTTATCATTAGGGAAGAAAAGCAGTGGGATTTACCAGAAAAGAGCTAATTGAAGAGCGGTATTCTGTGTATAGTGGTTAAATGGTTTAAAATAAGAGGAAAGCGTATATGGGAAACCATTAATTAAAAGAACAGGGGTGATTTGTATCGTAAAGGAGACAGAAAAAGCTGTTTTTCATGAACGATTAACTGCCTATCAAAAAATAGCCGCTGTAAAAGAACCTAGCAGCATTGAAAAAGCAATCAAGTATAAGAATAAAATTAGTGCAGTGTTTTTAATGACAGGAAACATAATGTCAGTAAAACAATACGTGGATCTTTTTAAAAAGGAAGGTTTGCCTGTATTTGTACATATTGAGAAGATTGGTGGTTTGAGCTTAAATAATGAAGGGCTCGAATTTATTGCTAATTATGTAAAGCCACTTGGCATTGTAACAACTAAGCCTGGTTTAGTTATTAAAGCAAAAAAACTAAAGTTACTTGTGATTCAGCGTGTATTTATGATAGATACGGAAGTATATAAACATATGATAGAATCAGTTGATCAAAATGGAGCCGATATTATTGAAATTATGCCATCTCGCCTGCCACATATTATTCAATTACTCTCAAAACAAATCAATAAACCATTAATCACTGGCGGTTTATTATCGGAAAAAGCACATGCACTAGAAGCCCTTGAAAATGGTGCTGTTGCTGTAACGACTTCAAATTTAGATGTATGGAAAGCAGATCTAACAACGTAGTTGCAACGGAAATGATTGAAAAATATTATTCTTTACATTATTTGTCGAATCTTAATACTTTTTTTACAATATATTGAAACTTTCTTAATAATGGATCTGTAATATAAGAATCGTAAAGTAAATACAAACAAACGGGTTCAATTAGAGAGACCTCAAATCATTTAGGCAATTGCCTTTATATTTGAGGTCTCTTTTCTTTTATTTTTGGGAGGTGAAAGGGTAAATATAAGCTCGCATCATTAATGTGTACAAAAAAGAGTTGAAAATAAAATAGAGAAGAGTGAGGAATAAGAAATGAAGAAATTATACGGATTTTTAATTATGATGATTGCACTTTTTATTGTTTCTGCATGTAGTTCAACAGAATCAGCTGGAACAGAAAACAAGGAGAATTCAAATGAAGCTTCCGCGACCGAGGATAAAATAGAGATTAAGTTTTGGTATGCATGGGGAGATAAAATAGGTGAAAATAATGAAAATCTTGTAAAAATGTTTAATGAATCACAGGATAAAATCCATGTAACTGCAGAATATCAAGGTACATACGATGAACTTCATGCAAAAACACAGGCTGCATTTGCTGCAAAAAATGCACCAGAAGTGACAATGAATGAAATAGCATCAATCGGCGTATTTGCAAAGTCAGGTATGACACAGGATTTAACTCCTTTTATCGAGCGAGATGATATTAATTTAGATGACTTTAACCCTGGTCTTATGGGTAACTCTTATGTAGATGACAAACTTTATGGACTTCCATATTTGCGTAGTACCCCAATTCTTTATATGAATACTACTTTGTTAGAAGAAGCAGGTTTAGATCCAGCAGGTCCAAAGGATTGGACTGAATTTGAAGAATATCTACGTGCCCTTACTAAAGGCGAAACAGTTGGAATGACAATGCCGGTGGACATTTGGATGTATGAAGCATTTGTTGCACAAGGAGAAGGAAAAATGCTGTCTGACGATGCGTCTCAAGTAGCATTCAATGAAAAAGCCGGTGTCGAAGCACTTGAATTTTGGAAAAAACTAGAGAAAGAAGGCTTAATTAAAATTCCTGGCGGCGAAGAAGCAGGAGAAGTTAAGAAACAGGATTTTGCAAATGGTCGTTCGGCGATGATTTTCTCATCTACAGCTGATCTTTCATACAATTTAAGTGTTGCAGAGGAACAAGGCTTTGAATTAAATACAGCATTTATGCCGGCCAATAAAGTGCATGGTGTCCCAACTGGCGGTGCTAACCTTGTTATGACAGCAGGACTTGATGAAGAAAAACAAAATGCAGCATGGGAATTTATTAAATGGATGACAGCGACAGAACAAACAGTTTATGCAAGCTCGTATACAGGATATCTGCCTAGCCGTCTTTCTGCAATTGAGACAGAAGAAATGCAGAATCTATATAAAGAAAAGCCGCAATTTAAAGTAGCAGTTGATCAATTGCAATATGGTCAAGCACGTCCAATGGTTGAAGCGTATCCGGAAATATCTAAAATCATAATGGATGAAATTTCTCGAACAATTTTAGAAGATCTTAAACCACAGGATGCCTTAGATGCAGCAGCTGAAAAGGCAAATAAATTGCTTGAAAAATAAAAGGTGATCAGTTTAGATTAATCAATTATTTAGGAAGAAAAGTTTGTAAATATAGCTTTTCTTCCTTTCTATTGAGGGGTGTAAAGATGGATTGGTTGAGAGAAATAAAAATTATGATTTTTGATTTAGATGGAACATTGTATCAGGATTACACTTTTTTAGGACGTTATTTACGATATATGCTTAACGAACAGCTAACGGAACAGGAATTGCAGGAACAAATAAATGAAGCTTATGAAATATTAGAAGGAAACCACCCTGTCCGATTTGGTTATTACTATAACCATGAGAATAAAAAGGTATACACTCATGAAAATTTGAAGCCGATTTCGAGTTTTTTCTGGGATAAACAAGATCTTGTTGAAGTAGCGGAGACGGTTGAACATCTCTTCTATATAGGAGACCCATGGTGCATTGCAGCTGTTTTTGGTGACAGACATAACATTAGTGAAGAAAAAAGAAGGAATTCCTTTGAATTAGTACGGAAAGAAATGCTACGTGAACCACATAATATTCATCGACATAGTTCATTATTTGATGTACTAGCTAATTTAGATATGGATAGAAAAATTTTTATGACAAATACTCCAGGTCCTTCTGGTCCGGAATTTGTACAGTATTTAAAGCTAGAGCACTTATTTGATGAGTATATTTATGATGCTGGAAAGCCAGGCGGTATTCAGGTGATTTTGGAAAGGCTTCTTTCAGAAGGTTATCAACCTCACGAAATTATATCAGTTGGAGACAATCCTTTTAACGATTTATATCCAGTTAAACATGTTGGCGGTAAAACATGCTTAATTTCTCAATATAAACATGCAGATTCGACAATGTGGGATGAATCGGTAAAAACAATTGAAGAATTAACAGGATTTTTACAAAGGTTTCAAACAGTGCAAATGAAATTATGAGGGAAGATGGCGAACTATTGGCATCTGCCAATCCATTCTTTATTCGAAAAACAGTTCATTAAATTGGAGATGAGATAACATGGCAGAGATTAGATTACTTAATGTCTCAAAAACTTATAAAGAAGAGGAAGTAATTAGCAATTTAAATTTAACGATTCGAGATGGATCGTTCACTGTCTTGGTGGGACCATCTGGATGTGGTAAATCAACGACGCTTCGTATGATAGCCGGCCTAGAAAAAGAGTCAGGTGGTGAAATTTGGATAGGAGACAAGCTTGTTAATGATACACCTCCAGGTAAACGTAACATTGCCATGGTGTTTCAAAATTATGCGTTATATCCAACAATGACAGTAAGAGGAAATATTGAATTTGGTCTTAAGAATAAAAAGGTACCAAAAGCTGAGCGGGAAGCACTTATTAGTGAGATTTCTGAGATTGTAGGACTGACAGAATTTCTAGATAAAAAACCTCAGCATCTTTCTGGGGGACAGAGACAGCGTGTTGCTTTAGCACGTGCGATGGTAAAAAAACCAAAAGTATTTATTTTGGATGAACCTTTGTCCAATTTGGACGCTAAGCTACGTGGTCAAATGAGAACAGAGTTAATCCAGCTTCATAAACGACTCGGCACTACGTTTATTTATGTGACACATGATCAGGTGGAAGCTATGTCAATGGGTGATGAAATTGTCATATTAAACAAAGGAGAAATTCAACAGGCAGATAGTCCAATGACGGTTTATCATGATCCTAACAATATTTTTACAGCGAATTTTATCGGTACACCAGCCATGAACATTGTGAATCATACTAAACTTTTAGATTTCATGCCAGAAGTTAATGGCGATGTGAAATATGTTGGATTTCGTCCTGAACATATTCAGCTTTCTCTTACTGAAAGTAAAGACCCACATTCCATTGTCATGCAGAGTGAGATTGTCACAATGGAAACTTTAGGATCGGAAACAATTTATACAGTTAAAAGTGAAGCAGGTATATTGAACATTAAAAGTGTAATGGATCCTTTACACGATGTAACACATGTTAATGTCATGATTCCTCATGAAAAGTTATACTTCTTTGATGGTGAAGGAAACCGGAATCGCGCTGTCACGGTAAAACGAGATGAGGCTGTCTTGGTGAAGGGAGGTATCTAATATGGTGATGAACAAGATTCGTCCATATATCATGATTGCACCCGCTATAACGGTATTTTGTTTATTCTTTATTTATCCGATAGGCTACATGATTTATTTAAGTATGCATGACTGGAATTTTGTAAGTCCTGAAAAAACATTTGTAGGAGGAGACAATTTTAAGAACCTTTTTTCAGAGCGCGAATTTATAGAAGTCATGCAAAACACGTTTACATACACAGGATTGACTGTATCATTGACCATTTCTATTTCGTTGTTGCTAGCACTTTGGTTGAATAGAAAGGGAGCCGTATATGGAATGATACAAGGGGCCATTTTTAGCCCTCACATTATTTCTCTCGTTTCTGTGTCAATGCTTTGGATGTGGCTTATGGATACGGATTATGGATTATTGAACTGGTTTTTAAATTTATTCGGTTTCTCAAATGTTCCTTGGTTGACAGATCCAAACACTTCTTTATTTTCACTTGTCATTGTTGCTGTTTGGAAGAGCATTGGCTTTAATACCTTAATATTTATTGCAGGGCTTCAAAGTATTCCTCGTGACATATATGAAGCAGCGGAACTTGATGAATCTAGCAAAGTACGTACTTTTTTTAAGTTAACGTTACCGATGCTGTCTCCTACATTATTTTTCTTAACGGTTATAAGTTTAATAGGTTCCTTCCAGGTTTTTGAAACAATCTCTATCATGACTAAGGGTGGACCTATTAACTCAACGAACACATTTGTTTATTACATTTATGAGTATGGATTCAGCTTCTTTAAAATTGGGTATGCATCTGCAGCAGGAGTCATTTTGCTTATTATTGTGAGTTTGCTAACGATCGTCTACTTTCGTATTCTTTCACAAAAAGTTCATTACCGTTAACAAGGAGGGTCTGTATGAAATCATTATCAATAGGAAAGGTATTAAATGGGATTGGACTTATTCTGGTAGTTGCTATTTTCGCCTTACCATTTGTTTGGATGATCTCTACATCGTTCAAAACGTTAGGTGAAACTCTTACCTTTCCACCAAAGTGGATCCCAGAGCAGTTTATATGGGAGAACTTCTCAAAGGCTTGGAATTCAGGACCTTTTTTACATTACTTTTTTAATAGTTTAATTGTATCTATTGCCATTCTAGTTTTGCAGTTCTTAACAATTATCCCAGCAGCCTATGCATTTGCACGTTATCAATTTAAGGGGAGTAAGATTTTCTTTGCGCTAACAATGGTTACATTAATGATTCCCGCGCAATTAATTTTTCTCCCTGTCTATTTGCAGATGAGTTCATGGGGACTACTTGATACATTATGGTCACTTATTTTACCGTTTGCTTCAAGTGCATTTGGGATTTTTATGTTACGCCAATCATTTATGCAAGTTCCAGAAGAGCTTCTTGAAGCAGCAAGATTAGATGAAGCATCAGAGTGGAAAATTATTTTTCGAATTATGATTCCAATGGCGAAGCCTGTACTCATTACATTTGCGTTATTTAGCTTTATTTCCCATTGGAATGATTACTTTTGGCCACTAGTTATGACAACGAGTGATAACGTCCGTACGCTACCGATTGGGATTTCACAATTGAGAGAAGTAGAAGGCGGTATAGCCTGGAATGTATTGATGGCTGGAAATATGATACTCGTTATTCCAATATTAATTGTGTTTTTCTTTGCCCAGCGTCAAATCATTCGAGCATTCATTTATACAGGTGTTAAATAATAAAAAGAAATGAGGAACGACAATGAATAGATGTGTTGCCCATCGTGGTTGGTCTGGAAAAGCACCCGAAAATACAAAAGCAGCGTTTCAGCTTGCAATTGATAATCCCGCCATTTCAGCGATTGAATTAGATGTACATTTATCAAAAGATGGAGTACCTGTGGTCATTCATGATCATTCCGTTGACAGAACTACAAATGGTAGTGGAAGGATAATTGATCTGACAGTAGAAGAACTTTGTAAGCTAGATGCAGGATCTTGGTTCGGAGCGGAATTTTCAGGAGAACGTATTCTACTTTTAGAAGAAGTTTTAGAAATGACAAAAGGGAAGAAAAGGTTATTAATTGAATTAAAGCAAATGGGTTCTTACTATACAGGTATTGAACAAAAGGTAGCTGATCTGATTCAAAAGCATAATCTTCAAGAAGAAGTATTAGTCATTTCTTTTGATCATGAATCACTGCGAAAAATAAAAGCAATCGATGTAGAGTTAAAAACAGGTCTTATTTATTTAGGTATGCCAACATTGCTTCTTGAACAAGCAGCGTATACTGGGGCGAACCATCTTTCTTTTTATCATGGTTTCCTAACGAAGGAGATTGTGGAGATACTTTTATCTAATAATATTGAAATTGGTGCATGGACAGTAGATGATATGGAAGCATTAGAAAGAATAAAAGCACTTAGCAGCAAAATTCATATTACGACCAATCATCCAGAACAATTGATTTATCAATATGAAAAGTAAACGGAGGGTAATATAATGACTCAAGGAAAGATTTCGTTTATCATTCCATCATTTAATGAAGCTGACAATATTCCTAGGGTGCTTGAAGCTATTAATAAGGAGATGGACAATCTTTTTTATCGATATGAGGTTATCTTTGTTGATGATGGGAGTTCGGATAAAACGTTGGATACCATTCAGCAGTTAGCGTTTCAATATGATGAAGTCAAATACATTTCGTTTACAAGGAACTTTGGAAAAGAGTCCGCGATGCTTGCGGGCCTCCAGCATGCAAAAGGTGATGCAATCATTATGATGGATGCGGATTTACAACATCCGCCTTCTATTATTGGTCAACTATTAAGAGGATACGAAGAAGGCTATGACCAAGTAATCGCTAAAAGGAATCGAACAGGTGAATCCCCTGTCCGTTCATTCATTTCATCTTGTTTTTATCGGATCGTTAACCGTACAGTCGATGTACATTTATCTGACGGGGAAGGGGATTTTCGCCTTTTAAGCCGAAAAGCTGTTAACGCTCTTCTCACGTTAAGTGAAGGCAATCGTTTTTCAAAAGGGCTATATTCTTGGATCGGTCTCGAACAAAAAACGATTTCCTATGAAAATGTGACTAGAGAGCACGGTGAAACAAAGTGGTCATTTTCAAAACTACTAAACTATGGAATTGATGGAATTGTGTCCTTTAATCATAAGCCATTGCGTGCCTGCTTTTATACGGGTGCATTTGTTTTAATGATATCGCTTATTTATATAACCATATCATTTATCCAAATTCTTAATAAAGGAATAGCTGTACCTGGATATTTCACTATTATATCTGCTGTTCTTTTTTTAGGCGGTATTCAGCTCGTCTGTATGGGCATCATCGGTGAATATATTGGGAGAATTTATAATGAAACAAAAAAACGCCCGCATTATTTGGTTCAAACAGCAAACATTGATACATCAACAAAAGTGAGAGAAAAGCATGCCATTAATTCGTAGTGAATTTATAAAATTTGTGATAGTTGGCGGAATCAACACAATTCATTATTATCTTGTTTATATGTTCATTCTTCATTTAGTAGGCTTTCATTACTTTACCGCGCATATAATCGGTTTTGTTAGTAGCTTAGTGGGTTCATTTTTCTTAAATACACTTTACACATATAAGGTAAAAGCGACTTGGGCGGCTTTTCTTCGCTTCCCACTAACGCAGTTGTTTAATACAACCGCTACTGCGGTTTTACTATTTCTTCTCGTTGAACAGCTGCATATAAATAGCAGCTTCGCACCGATGGTAGCAGTTCTATTTACATTACCAGCAACGTTTATTCTGACAGGGAGAGTTTTAAAACAATCATGCAAAAGGAAAAAACTAAGTTATTATTCCTCAATCAAATAAGTCATTCGATAAGAAGATATACCATCTTCAGTCTTTTGGTATGTAGCTTTCTTATTGCCCTTTTCAGTCATTTATTTTTTATCACGGAGTGGTTTGAAGGCCGGTATATGACAGGAATCAATGATGGATTGTCACAAATGCAGCCGTTTAAACACCTATTATATAATCAGTATAAAAATGGACAGTTTTTTTATTCTCCTGACTTTGGTATAGGTGGCGGTACATACACACAACTTGGCTATTATTTTTCTACCTCAATTGTTTTTCTTATTACAGCGGGTATAACGCTGATACTAGAGAGCATGGGTATCATTAATCAGCCCGATATTTTTTATTGGGCAGATGCTATTTTAGTCATTAGTGTTATGAGAATGACGATCATTATAATGGTCACAACTATTTATTTTCGCTATTTAAAGATGGATATAGTACCAGCATTTATTGGTGCTGTCGTATACAGTACAAGTATTATTTATTTCCGGCATGTGACATACTGGGAGTTTTTTGCAGATGCTATGATCTGGCTTCCATTGCTTTTAATTGGGGTGGAAAAAATCATACGTGAAGCAAGAACGGGCATTTTTCTTTTTGCTGTCTCCGTAAGTTTGTTTGATAATTTTTATTTTGCTTATGTTAACTTCCTTCTAGTGGGACTTTACATATTATTCAGATGGTTTTTTCCGTTAACGGAAGGTGAATTAATAAAAAGAAAACAAATTAAATTTTATATAATAAGCGTTATCGCAGGTTTTTGCATTAGCGGATTTTCCTTTTTTCCGGCTGTGTTCGGCTATTTAAACAATTACCGTCCACCATATGAAGATGGGGTGCCGCTATTTGACTTTGTCGATAACATTTTAATAAATGGTCGGATTCTCTATATCCCAGCATTTGTCCTTTTGTGTCTTATGTTAATATCATTGTATCAAAATCGCGTATTTCGATTTTTTGCTTCCTTTACGATTTTGCTTAGCATTTTGCATTTTAGTCCAATGGTTGGAAGTATATTTAATGGATTTTCAGCTCCACAGTATCGGTGGGAGTATTTTTTGTCTTTAACAGCGGGTGGTGTTACAGCGGCTGCTCTTCCAATGGTTACCAAAATAAAAGTGAAACAGTTTATAGTGGCTTTAAGTATTACGATAAGTCTATATGTCCTTTTTTATCAGTTTGATCCGAAGTTAAAGTTCAAAGAGCTAACGGATGGATATATGGCAATTGCAGCTTTTCTAATCTTGGTTTGCCTTTGCGCCCTTGTAATAGCAAAAAATCAACATGCGGCAAAAGTTTTTCCTATACTAATCATTCTGACAAGTATAACTAATGCAAATTATTTCCAAGAAAAACGACTAACAATCACTGGTACGGAATTTAGAGTATCCAAGGATTTTATGATGAGTAATGAATATAATGGAGCTGATCAGCGGGAAGTAATCCGCCTTATCAAGGAGCAGGAAAAGGATCCGCTAGCTCGAATCGACTGGATGATTGATATGAGAAATAATACGCCAATCGTGCAGGGATTTAAAGGGATGAGTGTCTACTCAAGTATTTTAAATAAAGAAATTTTATTATTTTATTTGAAAGATTTGGAGATAGATATGGGAAGGGAAAGTGTAAGCAGATTTGCGTCACTAGGGGATCGTGCAAACTTATACAGTATTCTGATGGGGAAATATTATGTAACGGAAAAATCTGATAGGTCGATTCCGTACGGGTTCAAAGAAATAGCATCTTCTGGGAAATATGTTGCCTATAAAAACGAATATTTACTGCCGTTTGTCCGTACAACTAATACTGTTTATCTAGAGGAAGAGTTGAAAAATGCTTCACCTGTAGCAAAAGAACAAGCGATGCTAACTGGAATTGTGCTTGAAGAAGGGAATTCGAATACACCTATTCCGGAAAGTGGAAATATTATTGATCGTGCCTCTATTGAAACTGTAAATTCCACCTATAAAAAAGGCATTTTAAAGGTGATAGAAGAAGAAGGTGGAGTGGATCTAATTTTCAACCATACGAATCCTTCAGTTAAAGATTATTATATTAAGTTTTATATGAAGGGCATAAAAAATAAAAAGGAATATATTCTTCAAGTCAACGATTTTATTACCAACAGAAAAGAAGCTGATTCGATTTACCGGACGAATGTAGACGATATTGTCATAAGGATAAAAGCGGAAAATCGTATTTCATTACGAGTGCCAAAGGGTACTTACGAGCTAGGAGATATTAAGATATATGAAGAGACATATGAAGTGTTGGAGAAAGTAAAAGAAGAAAATAGCCAAACACCTATTAGTCAGGCAAACTGGTCTGGCAACAGGCTTTCATTTACGTATCAGAATGATGCAAACAAACAATATGCGGTAATCCCGCTTCCGTACGAACAGGGCTGGACATTAAGAGTAAATGGTGAAAAACAAGAGATAAAAAAAGCAAATTATGCGTTTACAGGCATTAAGCTTCATGAAGGGAAAAATGAAGTGGAACTTGTCTATTATCCACCCTATTTTTTTCAGTTGCTCATTTTATCTGTTGGCTCAATCTGTATAGTTCTCTATATCTTTAAACAAAGAAAACGATTATTCATTCCTGAACAAATATCCAAATAAGCTTATATGGCATGATTCCTATACTCGTGAGGATACATGCCATATTTGTATTGTAAAAGGAATTGGTTAGGTGGGTTCAGTTTTTAAGTTTTATCCAATTCATGCCCATCAAGCTTTTCATAGAGTTCTAGTGCTCATTCTATCATAATAAAAAATTTCCCCCAAAAAATACCTTAAAAGTAGAGTGATCCACCTAATCTCATAGTTAGGGTAATGATCGTTTCTACTTTTAAGGTACTACATATCATACCAATGGAAGAATCACGTTTCCTTTATCGGCTTGCAATTGGAATGAGGGGAATGTGGCAATTACGATGTTCGTCGGTACCTCTTGCAATTTTCGTTGGAGCAAAATGGTTAATATTTTCATATATAATTGGTGCACTTTGCGCGATAGCTGCATCGTCAAAATCAATCGCATTTACAGTAATCTCATTTTCTCCAATTTCAATGAGACGCAATGCATGCTGGTCTAGACAGGCAGACTTTTGCACAAAAGTCCAGTTTTTTTGCTTAACAATTGAATCTACGTGTGTATGTCCATTAAAATATAGCCCGATTCCTTCTTTTTTATCTAAAATGCTCCACATATCTATGTCTGGATGAATCGAACCTTTGTCCATATTTGAGCGAGTAGTTGTATTATATACAGGATGATGGGCAAAAACGAGTAATGGCTTATTACCAGATGAACGAACAACCTCTTCCAGCCACGAAAGTTGCTCATTATCTATCCAGCCACCCCAATCGTCGTAATCCATCTCTTTAGCAGTATCTAAAAAGGCAAAAACAGCTTTATCTGTTTCAAAAGAATGATACTGTGCTTGTCCAGTTATGCTTAATACTTCTTTTTTGGTCATAGCATATACATCATGATTTCCAAGTGCATGGTAGAAAGTGCGGTTTTTTTGATTAATTAAACCATAAACTTCCTTAAGTTCAGATTCTAGACCATAATTCGTTAAATCCCCAATAGAAACATAAAAATCTGCATCCGTTCCTAAAAATTGATCAATGAATCTTTCATAAAATGTTGAACGCGCCTCTTTTAATCCTGGAATTGCTTCATCAATAGAAGGGTAATGTAGATCACCAATCATAGCAATTTTCATAATCATTCTCCTCTCAAAATAAAAGAATTGTAGCTGTGGAAAGATATCACAAATCAAACAGATGTGATACACAATTTATACAATTATTAGTTTAAATGACTAATATTAAGAAGGGTTATGTAGGATGTAAATGTTAGGATAAAATACGTTAAAGTTAAGTTTACAAATCAAAAACAATATAAACCTTTTCAATCAAAACTATACTAATAATTGAATAAGGACTAACAATTGCTATATTTGGTAATAGAGAAAGTGAAGTTTGGATCTGAGCCAGCATTTTAAGAAATAGAATACCATATTATTATTTTTCTGATTAAAGATAGAAAGAGGGCAATAAGTAAAGGGAAATTTTATAGTAAACAATCTTTTTATAAAAAGATTTAGTTTCACGTGAAACTTTTTATATTGATTAATAATAAAAACCAACATTTTAGTTGGCTTTACCAAAAATTAATATCGTCTAGATTGATAAAAAAAGTTAGGTTTTTTAATAACATTAGTATATGGTTTATGAAAAATATGTGTTGTAGCTGGTGCTAAGGGTGGGATGAGCCAAGTCCAATCCCCTGAAACAGACCTTTCACTTTCCATTTCTTTTTCTTCAAATTTTTTAAATTGTTGTGCAGCGGTATGATGGTCTACTATACTAACCCCATCTTCCTTATATGAATGTAAGACTGCTGTATTCAATTCTAAGAGTGCCCGATCCTTCCATAGAGATATATTACTTTTAATGTCCAATTCCATTAAATTTCCTATTAGAGGTAGCAAATTATACCGTAATTCATCTGCTAAGTTTCGTGCTCCTATCTCCGTGCCCATATACCAGCCATTAAAAGGGGCCGCCGTATAAGTAATGCCTCCAATTTCAAGCGTCATATCTGAAATAATCGGAACTGCATACCATTTCAGGTTTAAATCTTCAAACCACTTGTAATGTGGATGGCGAATAGGAACTTGAAGAAGAAGCTTTTCTGGTATCTCGACTATTTTCGGATGATCTTCATTAATTTGAATGATTAAGGGTAAGACATCAAATTTTCCAAACTTCGGTTCCCATCCAAGATTTATACAGGTTTCTGTAAAGGATACGGAGTGCGGATCCCCTAAAACACCTTGTTCAGTTTTATAACCAGCATAGCGGATCAATTGATGATTCCATATATGTACAGTTTTATTAGGTTTCTTCTGTGAAAAAATTGTTATTGTAGGACGTATACGCCCATTATTCGTTGCATAATCGATATGCTCAAATAATGCTTCAATCATTTCTTCCTCTGTGTTTATGTCCCTCTTATCGAAAACGTTTAAATGATCCCAAAATAATCTTCCTATACAACGATTACTATTACGCCAAGCGACTTTTGCCCCATATTCTAGTTCCAGGGTTGTGTGTTCATAAAAACCTTGGCTTTGTATATGTTTTCCAATTTCATCCAATCTATTTTGTATTTCCTGCTCAGTTTTATTTAATTCCCTATAACAAGAATGAATAAATTCCTTTGCCTCATTAAGTAGTTCATTAATCAACATTAATCCTCCTATGATGAATTATGCTCTAATAATATCATAATGGGTTTGAATAAAAACAACCGCATTTGATAGAAAATCATCCTACCACTTAATCCCTAACAGGTTTACTTTGTTTTATTAATCTATCCGGCCCCGTTAACATAAAAAGCGACTGTTCATATAGAACAATTGCCCCTTTAGTTGAATAAAACTTCTGTAATTATTCTTTTTTAAAAGAAATGGCTTATCGAGGTTCGATAAGCCATTTCCATACATATTGTATTATCTTGATAATGCAATTTTTATATGAGCTAAGTGATGCTCTTCGTGCCAAGCTAACTTTGCAACATTTGCTGCAACAGTTATTGTACCGTTTATTTGGTGAGTAAAAGCCCGATTTGATTGCTCTTCTGTTAAGCTATGTCCTAAAGATACGATGCGCTCATTTATACCTTCTAACATTTTAATAGAGCTTTCTACAGGAAGCTTTGTATCCGGTTGAATAGCCCACTTTACTTCATCAAAAGCTGGTACTGTTGGATTCTCTTCTGTTAAAGCCAGCTTTAAACGTTGATACATGGTCAACTGAGAATCTGCAATGTGATGAACAAGTTGACGAACTGTCCAGCTACCTACACGATAGGTTTTGCTTAATTCCTCATCACTTAATGAGTCGACAGTTTTTCTTAGTCGAATCGTGTAAGTTTCGATTTCCTTTAGCCATTCTTGAATATTTTCTAATGTTACTTTTTCAGGTACTTGTAGTTTCCCAAGTGGGTATATTACATCCATTCTTAATCCTCCTTTTTACTATTTTTCCCCTAATCTATAATAGCTAAATTATCTCATAATCCTTGTTATATTTTTACTCAAATATCTAATTACCTTATTAAGTTTTATTCATGAAGTTGGCCCGATGTTGAATAAGAGCTAAAGACGCAAGTGCCAGTGGAGTTTGCCCCATCAAGTAAACTGCTAGCCCCCAACTTGTAGCAACATGATTGAAGCTGGGTGGGACGTAGATCTCTTATAACAAGTTAAGCTGTGATATTTATGGAGGATTAGGGGGAACTGGCAAATCACTAGTTTAGGAGGAATTTAGAATGAATCCAGTCGTAGAGTCTCGATATATATATCTAAAGGGAAAAGTCATGTCCATCCATTTCCAGATAAAGGTGAAATGTATCATAAGAGGTTTAAAGTACACCATACTCTTGAGGGACTTAGTTCACTTATAGCGTTTTTTTGAGGAATTAAAACGAGAGTCAAGGAAGAAACTTTCAGTAATAGTAAAGGTTCTGGACATTATCAATCAGCAGAAGTACTTGGAGGAGTGAGGATATTTAATTTATCATCATTACGTTTGCATAATAGATTGATCAAAAATCAATCATTGAAACAATCTATTATGCAAAAAAACCGAGTTTATATCGGTATTTTTATTTCATTCATTTCATTTATGAAATTGCATCAACAAGTTGGTTTAGGGCTTCGTTAATCGGAGTAACTGGACGACCAAGAACTTTTTCAAAATCACTGTTATTTACTTCTAGTGAACCGTTCCGAATGCTTTCTTGAATTCCTACTACAATCGGAATCACAAAATCAGGTATACCTAAGCCTTTCATGATCTCTGCATATTTTTCGTCACTAACTTGTTGGAAAGGTATTTCTTTACCCAATACATTACCAAGGGCAGATGCCAATTCTTCTTGAGTTAAAAGAGGACCAGAAAGTTCATATACCGTATTTTCATGACCGCTTCCAACAAGAACTGCTGCCGCTGCATCTGCGTAATCTTGTTGCAGTGCCCAGCCTACTTTACCTTCTCCAGCAGAAGTTACCCATGGAGCTCCTGCTATAGCACCTTGAATGCTTCCGATTTCGTTTTCCAAATACCAATTGTTACGCAAGAAAGAATAGGGGATACCTGTCTTAATGATGGCAGCTTCTGTCGCAACATGAGGTGGAGCCATTAAATTTTTGCTTTCTGTTGCATTAGCTATACTTGTATAAGCGATAAATTTCACCCCTGCACGCTCAGCTGCTTGGACAGCATTAGCATGTTGTTGAATTCTTGTTTCATTGTCACCATCGGCAGAAATAATTAATAATCGGTCAATTCCTTTAAAAGCATGATCTAATGTTTCTGGACGGTCAAAATCTCCTTGACGAACTTCCACTCCACGAGTACGAAGTCCTTCGGCTTTCTCTGAATTTCGGACACTCACCACCAGATCACTTGCAGGTATTAATTTCAATAATGATTCTACAACCTTTGAACCTAATTTCCCTGTTGCTCCAGTAACTAAAATTTTCATTAATATTCCCTCCAGTTGAGAATTTGCTGTAACGATGTTGATTACATGTATTCATTTTAGTTACATGTAACTAGTTTGTCAACATGTGAAATTATATATATTATTTTGTTCGTATTTTAGTATAATAAACTTGTAATCATATTAATTACATGATGAAGTAAAAAAGGATAGTTAATAGGGATGGTGACTAAACATGTCCATCAGCAGCCGATTTGCAGTCGGAATTCATATATTGGCTCTAATTGAATTAAATAAGGAAGGAGTAACATCTTCTGAATTTTTAGCTACAAGTGTTAACACGAATCCAGCCGTTATAAGAAAATTAATGAGCATGCTAAAAAAAGCTGGTTTAATAGAGGTACACCCAGGAATTGCAGGTGCTAAACTCGCTAAGGAATTATCTTGTATCACACTATTCGACGTTTATAAGGCAGTGAATGTTGTGCAGGAAAAAGAATTGTTTAGCATACACGAAAGTCCACATCCTGAGTGTCCCGTGGGTAGGAACATCCAGAATACAATTGAACCATTATTCGTAGCAGCACAATTGGCCATGGAGAGGGTTTTAGAAAATGTTACTTTAGAAGATGTTGTGAGAGACATTGCTACTAAAGAAAACATTTGTTAGAAGGCATTCCTAAGGAATGTCTTTTCTCTTTGTTCTTCAACTAACCTAGACCGTTTGAAGTGTATTAATTTACAAATTATTAATTTTCTAACAAAACATTAAATTCTTCTACATATACTGCATTTCCAGTAATTTGAACTTCAATTGATTTACTATTTTTCAAAACCTGTACTGCAACCCGACCATCTTTTTCAATTTCATGACCTTGCTCAACAATAAGATTTGAGGGTCAATAAAATTGGTATTAATGTATTTCGCATAAAGCCCCCATTATCCCTTATTAAAATTTGATAGTTATCACTAATTTACCAATATCCTCTATTTTGTTATTCAACTAACCTACAAGTGCTATTTTTTGAACTTTTTAAAAATTATATTAAATATAACATTGACATTGAGAATCATTATCGGTAAAATGAAACTAATTAATACTGAAAATCATTATCATCTGAAGGAGCGTCAAAATGAAAAAATCATTATTATTATTTGCATCTATTACTTTAGCGGGTTCTGTACTTGTAGCTTGTGGTTCGGATGAAGCTGCTAGCGAACCAAAGGAAGAAAAGATAGTAACAGAGGAAACTAATGGCCAAGAAGCAGAAACGCAGAGCCCAGAGTTTGTTCTTGAAGAATCAACCACAGCAAAACAAGTTGTTGATTACAAAGCAATGATGGATGAGCTAAATAAGATGAAAGAAGATAAAGAAGTGGACTGGGATTTAGTTGAGTCTACATATCAAAAAGAATTAAAAACAGTAACAGGAGAATTAGACACTTTTATTACATCAGGAATCAATGCGGGTAAAAATGATGAATTAGAACAAAACGTTGCACGTCAATTAATAGATAAAGGAACACAATCGTACTTTTATGCAAAACAAAAAGAACTTCATGGTGAAGTAGCGACTGCAATAGAAGAAGGAGATCAAGCGAAAGCAGAAGCCGCATTTGCAGAGGTAAAACATCTAATCGAAGAAGTAATAATCCCGACGGCTGAGAAGCGTGATGACTACTATGAATTAACTGGCGAAGATAGTCTTGTTGGAAACATCCAAAATGGATTATCCTTACAAGCGGAAGCACTTGCTAGCAAAAATGTAGAAGATTTCTCTGTTTATAAGCAAATCACTGATAAATCTATCTATAGAAGTTATTATTTAGCATCAAACTCCTATGCTGAAAAGATTGCGGCAGCGGTTAGTGAAGGAAATACAGATGAAATAGAATTACAAATCATGCAAACAGAAGCATTAGGATTCTATCAAGCTATTAAAGCCTCTCTTACTGACGGAGATGAAGAAGCGGCAACCAAGCTACAAGAGTTGTTTGATTTCAGTAAAACAGATGCAGCATCTATCAATCCAGAGGAAGTTTCTGAATTTTTCACAAAAGCATTTGTTGGCAAAATCACAGGTTATCATGAAAAGGCTGCAACAACTCTAGCTGAAGGCGACGTTGCAAGTGCTCGTGTAGAAGCGATGGAAGGTAATGTCTTTATGAAAGATATAGAGATTGTTCTAAATGAAAAATTAGGAGAAGAAAAGGCTGTAGAATTACTTGATCAAGGGCAAAAATGGTATGAAGCTATTACAGCTGAAAATGCTGAAGAAGCTGCAGAGCAAAGTAAAGCGATTGTATCTGTCCTTTCAGGTGTAGTAAAATAAAAAAAGCCGCTTTAGCGGCTTTTTTTATTTTGGATCCAGGAGTGTACGATAAATGAACATTTTGATTACAGGTGGAGCAGGATTTATCGGAAGTCATTTGGCTAAAAAACTTTTATTAAATCAACATCAAATCACGATTGTGGATAATTTCCACCCTTACTATAGCCCAGAACAAAAAAAGGTTCATATTCATGAGATAAAAAGGCTGGAAATGCCATTTCGATTGCTTCAAGCAGATTTAAGCGAGGAATTGAGCTGTAAGAAAGTCTTTGAGGAAACCGCCTATGATGTGATTGTCCATTTAGCTGCATTGCCAGGTGTTCCATTCTCCATTCAACAACCACTTCAATATGTTGATTACGATATAAAAATAACGATCAATCTTTTGAAGAATTCAGGAGAAACTAATGTCAAGCATTTTGTGTTTGCGTCTTCCTCATCAGTTTATGGAAATCAGACGAATAAACCATTATCAGAAGAAAATGCAAATGGACGTGTTGCTTCTCCTTATGCAGCGGCAAAATATGGAGCAGAATCGTTTTGTCATGCTTACCAGTCACTTTATGGTTTTCAATTATCAATTTTGCGCTTTTTCACGGTTTATGGGCCCTGGGGAAGACCGGATATGGCGATTCCTATCTTTATTCGTAAATTAATAGCTGAAGAAAGTATCGATATATTTGGAAAAGGTTCCGCAAGAGACTATACATATATCGATGATATTGTTGATGGTATCGAACGAACGATCCTTTATTCCAAAGGAAATGAAACCTATAATCTTGGATACGGTGAACCAGTGTATATGGAAACTCTCCTTGAACACTTGCTGAGGAGTTTCCCTACAATGAAAGTGAACCGATTAGAACCTCGTCAAGGGGATGTGCAGATGACTTGGAGCAATATTGAAAAGGCAAAGCATTTGCTGGGCTACAAGCCGACAGTAAATATTGAGGAAGGTTTAAAGCGAACAATTCTATGGGCAAGAAACTACTTCCAAAAGTAATTCATTTTATTAGCTTTTTGTTATTCACTGCTTTTTTGTTTTTAAGTTTAGCTTTTTTTGATATAGAAATTTTGTATGAACAAACAAAATTATTTTTTTCAAACTATCAATGGCTCTTATTTACGACCATTTGTTATTTTCTAGCGTTTCTTTTAAGAGCGGTTGCTTGGAGAATGTATGGTGAGAAGAGACAAGCCTTTGCCCCTTATATTTACGGTCTATTTTATAGTTTATTTTTTAATCATATATTTCCGATTAAAATTGGAGATATCGTCCGGATTGGTGTAATTGCCAATAAGAAAGAAGTCAGTTGGGATTCAGCAATCCATTCAGTTGTGGTGATGAGGGTATTTGACCTTCTGTGCTTAGGGTTGTTTTCCTTCCTAGGAGCTTTGTTTATTGGTGTATCCCTCCGCTACACTTTTTTGCTTCAAGCAATGGTGGTTGGTATGACCGTTGGCGTTTTGTTTCTATTAATAGTAAGAAAAAAGTGGTTTACGTTTTATATAAAGCATCTCACGTTAGTTAAGGAGACATTCTATCATAAAAAAGCAATTGGAATGATTAGTTTAGTGGCCTTAAGCTGGGTTCTTGAGGCTGCTGTTGTGTACGGAGTGATGCAGGCACTTTTATTTGATTTATCGTTTCTTCATGCGGTATGGGTCAACAGCATCACAGTAGCTGCACAGGTGTTTCAATTTGCTCCCGGTGGTCTTGCTACCTATGAAAGTGTGATGAGCTTTGCCTTAGTACAATTAAAAATAGATTGGAAAGATGCTTATCACATTGCACTCATTACCCATGTATATAAATTTATTTTTTCTTACCTTGCAGGTGCTATTGCCTTTACGCTGCATCCTATTTCACTTAGACAATTAAAAGTATGGAGAACGAAGAAAGGAGAAAAATCATGAAACAGGCATCAAAATTTGAAAAAACTGCAGCACGTTGCTGGAATCTGCTAAATGAAGGAAAACCGTTTACGCCTATTTTCGTCTTTGGCACGATGCTTTTGTTCCACATCACCTCGTGGGGAGAAGGTGAATTTTGGCTATCTTTTTTTCTATCCTTCCTTCTCATTGTGCCGATGATGGCTATATACTATCTATTTGATTTTCCTTTACTGCTTCGAAATTATTTATGGTTTCCTTTTGTGGCGTACCTAATGCTGTTTAATGATTTTGAATTAAGTTTACTTCTATTCGCGCTTGGGCTTTATTTCTTTTTTACCATTTTCTTTTGGGGAACCTTTTACTATCACCTTCGCATTGGGACGTCGTGGCTGAATTTTACGCGTTTTTGGAAGCTAGTCTTAAAAAATAGTGACTCCACCAGCGGGAATGCACAGGAACAAATGCCAAAGTTCTTATTATTACTTTCTCTCTGGCAGCTCTATTTTGAGGGGGTTTCTACAGAATCTGTGATTCACTGGCCAAACTATTTCTTTTTTATAGCAGGAGTTTTAATTTATAGCACCATCTTGCATCGTAATCTATTTGATTGGAAGCCTAAGGAATACACAACTTGGACGGATAATATCCCTGTAAATGCAAACGCAGTAAATGAACGGGTTATCACAATTGTGATCGACGGCATGCGGAGGGACCGTTTTCAAATTGCTGATACGCCATTTTTAGACAAACTGAGAAAAAGTGGGACCGAATATACACAAATGGAAACAGTCTATCCTGCTCGTACTGTTGTTTGTTTTACCTCGATGATGACAGGGACGTATCCACATGAGCATGGAATCAAATCCAATATGGTGTGGAAGCTGGGGACAAAAGTGGAGACAGTGTTTGATTCCCTTCGGAAAGTAGGGAAAAAGGGAAGGATGCTTGCGGTTGCACATTTAGTAGATTCGATGGGTGATGATGTCGATACCTATACTGCGATAGCGGACAATAGTAAAGTCGATCATCAGATTATGGAACGAGCGAAACAAATCATGAAAGAGAAAAATCCAGATTTCTTCAAAGTCCAGTTAATCAGCACGGACCAAACGGGGCATAGTCGAGGCGTTTTATATGACGAATACCTAGAAAAAATCGCAGAGGCAGATCGTATTATTGAAGACTTTGTAGGCTGGCTTGAGAAGGAAGGCTATATGAAAAATACCACCTTGGTGATTTGTGCAGATCATGGTCAGGCGGATGGAATTGGCGGACACGGTCATTTAGACGAGGGAGAGAGGTTTGTGCCGTTTTTTATGCACGGTCCTGCCATTGAAAAGGGGAAAATTGTGGAAGAAAAGCATAGCCTTGTTTCGCTTGCTCCAACAATCTGCTATCTATTAGGAGCCCCATATCCTAGTCATAGTCGAGGCCCTGTTTTAACAGATGCGATGAAACTACAGAAAAGGGAGGGAGTTTCATGAATAAGCAAAATGTAATTGTTTTTTTACCTGCTCATAACGAAGAGGAATCTATTGCGGAAGTCATTGGAAGTATCCCTCGCCATTTTCATCCAAGTGTGACTGTCAGGGTGCTTGTCATCGATGACGGTTCAATAGATAGAACGGTTGAAGTCGCTAAATCTGCCGGAGCTGATTATGTGGTTTCCCTTCCTCAAAATAGAGGGCTTGGGGCAGCAGTTCGCGAAGGACTCTTTCAATGTGAAAAAAAGCTTAATGCTGATATAGCGGTCATGATTGATGCCGATAATGAATACCCTGCATGGCAAATTCCTGAGTTGCTTGCACCTATTTTTAATGGAGAAGCTGATTATACGATGGGATCTCGTTTCTTAGGTAACATACACGGAATGCGCCTTCATCGTCGATTAGGGAACTACTTTTTTACCCTTTTACAATCCATATTGCTAAGAAAATGGATTTATGATGGTCAGTCTGGCATGAGGGCTTTCTCAAAACAGGCCATGCAAGAGGCTGAGATTATCCATGATTATAATTATGCACAGGTCGTCACTTTAAATTTGGTCCGTAAAGGATTTCGGGTAAAAGAAATACCAATCGAATATCAAGTACGGACAAAGGGACAGTCCTTTATTAAGTTTAAAGCTTATATAACCTCTGTCTTCCCTGCAATTGTACGAGAGATGAAGCGCCCTGTTAAGAAAGTCAACATTAATAAAACAGCCCATTTGTTGCTGGAAAATGTCAAGGATAGAAAATCCTCTTAAGGGTTGAGGTAATTGTGTGAATAATCTAAAAAGGTTCCGATTTGTTATTGACTTTAAAATTGATAATGATTATCATTAACAACAGAAGGAGCTAAGTAAATGATGAAAAAATTTATTCTTGCCTTATGTGTTCTTTTAATTAGTGTCACTGGACTTAGTAAGCCAGTCAATGGATACTCCTATGGAGATCCTAATGAGGAATTTGTGGCGGAAGCCTATAAGGATATGTTTACGAAACTCAATGAATCACCGCCAGATTATGCAAGTACGTTGGCTATTTTTGAGACGGTGAAAGAAGAACTGGATATGCATATGGGATCTGAACCTGCTGAAGCAGTACTTACTCATATTGAAAATGAGGATAAAGAAGCGGTCATTTCTAATATGGAGAAAATTCTCGTCTTAAATATTGCTCGTCGCTTAGAAAACATTGATAAAAACTTTGAAGAATATGATACAAGCAAAAAACTTCTGGCAAAAGCCTTTGCAACATATAAAGCATTATCACCGGTTGTAGAAGAAAAAAGTGCGGAAGATCACCAAAAAATAAACGCACACTTTGAATCTGCACTTGTGGCCTTAGGGAATCCTGGACTTTTTGGTGTCGGAGAAAAGGAATCTAATTATAACCAGTTTGTTAAAGATAAAGAAGAAATCTTAACCATTTTGAAAAACGTGTTTAAGATGAAAAGCGTAGAAGTTGGCCATTATTCCGAGGAAGAATTTGAAGGATCGGAAAATGTGAAAAATGAAGGATGGACAGATTATTCCAATTTTAAAAACTGGATTCCGATCATCATCCTTGTTGGTGCTATTATAGCTGTAGTCCTGTTTGTCAGAAAAAGAAGTAGGGGCTAGAATAACCGTGAGGGGGGAAATGGAATGGAAATACAAGCATTACTGATTACTTTTCGTGAAGTGTTGGAAGCTTTACTTATTGTAGGGATCATTACCACTTATTTAGGACGTACTCAAAACCCCAAATATAAAAAATTTGTCTGGTTAGGTGCGGGTTTTGCTGTTCTCGCTAGTATCGGAGCCGCATTCCTATTTCAGGTTGTGTTTACAAGCTTTGCGGCAATGGGAAGTGAAATTTATTTAAAAATAGGAATCATGCTTGTCTCTTCCGTTCTATTAACCCAAATGGTCTTTTGGATGGCGAAACATAGTAAAGACATGAAGGGAAGCATGGAAGGGAAAATGGATCAATTTGTTACAACAGGAAATGTTGTAGGTATGGTTATTCATTCTTTTCTTGTCGTCCTTCGTGAAGGGATTGAAACAGTCTTTTTCTTCGCTGCCATTACGGGGGGAGATATCGGAAAGGCAGTGGAAGGCTGGGGAGCTATTACAGGTGCACTTATTGCGGCAACTGTGTGCTATTTTTTCTTTAAAGGAACGATGCGCATCCCTTTAAAGACATTTTTCAAAGTCACAGGTGTGTTTATTGTATTAATTGCGGCAGGTCTTTTTGTTCAAGGAATTTCCGTGATGCAGGATATCAAGTTGATAGGAAGCGTCATGCCCCATGTTTACGATTTAACATGGTTCCTTCCTGAACACCCGATTGATCATGCCCACTTTTTACGAGATACGGGAACTGCACCTATCTTCTCTGGGGATGTGGGTATATTCTTTAAGGCATTGTTCGGATATTCCTCTATGCCATCCATAGAAGAAATCATTGCCTATATAGGTTATTTTGTGGCTATCTACTTATTAGTCAATGTAAAGGAAAAAGACACAAATAAAGTAAAAGCGCAAAAGGAAGTGAAACATTCAATGGAATGGAACGCTACCAATGAAATGAAATAAGATTTTAAGGGCAAGACGATTGAACTTTCGTCTTGTCTTTTTCTGTGGAGGAGGTGTTTTAATGCTAATGGAGCGATTTATAAAAGCTAAGGATTGGTTGCCTAAGTTGGGAATGTTAATTCTGATAGTAATCATTGGTCTCACCAGTTATATTCGTGTAGTTTACAGCAGTCCGTTTGCAAGGTCATGGGATCAAGTGGATTTTTCATTAGCTTTAGGACGGTTTGATTTATTGGCAATGCAGCCGCATTTCCCGGGTTACCCTTATTTTGTATTCGGAGGAATGATCTTTCATCAATGGATTGAGGACCCTGCACAGGCGCTTTCTATCTTTAATACGATAATGATGCTTTTTGCTACACTTCCGATATATTGGGTAGCGAGAAGGCATTTATCTAGGTTACATAGTTTACTTGTTTGCACATCTGTACAATCTCTTTCTTATTTTTGGATCATGGCAACAGAACCTATGAGTGAGGCAGCTGCTGTCAGTGTGTTATGGTGGTATTTATGGAGTTTACAGCGTGCAAAAGAGGATTCAACAGCCAATATCCCTCTTTTGCCATTGTTCATATTTAGTGTTCTAATGGGAATCCGTCTGTCTTACCTTCCATTTGGATTGGGGATTATTCTTCTTATATTATCAAAACTAAAACGGTTCACGAAGGGGTCTCTAAAGTACATAGTAAAATCACTTTCTATTGCCCTTCTGTTTCAATTTATATGGGTTGCGGGTTTAGTTGCTACGGAGGGCAATATCACAAACTTCATCACGCTCGCTTTCCAATTTGTTTTTGGGCATTTTAATGATTGGGGTGGAGCAGTCACCGCTGAGTCTACGCCGCTTTTCGACCGCTTTACGCAGCTGTTATTAATTAATATATTTTGGATAGGCATATGTGGGGAATCTACTTTTACGGCTGTTCTTTTCGGTTTCCTTCTTGTTTTTATCGTGAAAAACAGAGCAGAATTACCTTCTTCGAAAGCAGCTTTCTTTCTACTGCTGGGAAGTTATTTTTGCTGGGCATTGTTTGCACAAAATATCGATAAACCACGCCACGCACTGCCGTTGATTGCTCTTATTTCCTTTTTCTTATTTGTCTCGGCACTTATGTCACAAAAGTATCGTGGAGTAAAATTCATGATTATCCTTGGTATATTGATTCTTCAGTCTGTAAATGGATTTGGCTTTGTTAAGGAAAAAGCAAATGTTGCCCCAGCCACCTATCAGTTAACAAATTATTTAAAAGAATATAAAGAACCTTTTGTTATCTACACATGGGAAGAAGCAAGAATTATGGATTATTTAGAAGTGGAATACCCATATGAACGAGTTTTCTCCTATGATTATTTTGCAAGTAGCATTAAGCAGCGTGAAAACAAAAGAATATTTATAACAGATCATGTATTGGAAGGGTTTGAGAAGCAAGGGATACAGGTAGAGAGGTATGCTAAAAAAATTAGGACCTTTCAATCAAATACCTTATTTGATCCGGCTTATAGTAGTATCACTCTTTTTGAGTGGAAAAGTGAATAGACTGTGGTGCAGTAGCATGGATCGAATATCTGTCTCATGAAATAACACCAAACGTAGTAGTATTTAAAGAAGTAATTTTTAAAGGGAAAATCATTTAGGTACATCATGGTGAACCTTTTTTTAACAGACCGTTACCTACACCTAAAAGAACAACTTACTTCGATTACTAATAAAATTGAAATTCAGATTCGCCCCGATGGAAAAGTGCTGATTAACGGCATGATACGAGACATAGACTTAAGAACTGAAAATGAATTTTACATGGTAGATTTGGTAACGCAAAGGGACAGGAAGAAACCACTGGAGATAAACAGTACCATAAGTAATGGTAAAATTAACTAAAATTTATATAAAAAGAATTGACAGTTTCAAAAGTTGTGATATGGTTAATGACAGAGTGAAAATAAAATAGTAAGTATCTATCCACTAGGGGAGCCCATTGAAAGGCTGAGATCAAAGTGACCTTTGAGACCCTAGAACCTGATCTGGGCAATACCAGCGTAGGAAAGTGGAAGTGACGGGACAATTGTATTGTCATTTAATCTTTAGATGATTCCAAACCACTTTCTTTACGCATGTAAAAAAAGTGGTTTTTTTATGTTTATTATTATTTTAATCCACTTTTAATAGCCAAAAAGAGCTAGAGCCAACCTCAAACTAGGAGGGGGATAACAGCTTGTAAAGGTTCGATTGGTTGAAGGAAAACCCAGATTAATGGAAGTTTCACTTTATCTATCTTAATAATTCAGGAGGGTTTATCATGTCATTTTCTCAATTGTTGCGTAAAGAAGTAAATTCTATTTGGGAAGCAAGTTTTCATCATCCGTTTGTGAAAAAGCTTGGTGAAGGAAGCTTAGATTTAGAATGTTTCCGTTATTATGTTTTGCAAGATTCTTATTATTTAAGTCATTTTGCTAGAGTGCAAGCTTTGGGAGCAGCAAAGGCAAATGATTTAGAAACAACAAATCTCATGGCACAACATGCCCAAGGTACATATAAAGCGGAGCTAGCTTTACATCGCAATTTTTCTGAAAAGTTAGGTATTTCAATTGAAGAAAAAAACACTTTTGAACCTGCACCGACAGCTTATGCATATACATCTCACTTGTATCGTGCCGCATATGAAGGTCATTTAGGAGATATTATAGCAGCCATTTTACCATGCTACTGGCTCTATTATGAAATTGGCGAACTATTGAAAGGATCCAAACCAGATGAGCCAATTTATCAGGAATGGATTGCAGCCTACGGCTCTGAGTGGTTCCGAGCTTCTGTTGAAGAACAAATTGCTCGATTAGACGCTATTGCAGAAACAGTTACAGAAGCAGACAGAGAACGAATGAAACAACATTTTGTTTTGAGTAGCCAATATGAATATTCATTCTGGGAGATGGCCTACACACTAGAAAATTGGCCAGTTGAAAAAAAGGAGATAGAAGAATATGCAAAATAATAAAGGTTTAAAACTAGGAGATATTTTAACAACTGTTGTCATTGCGATTGTTTTTGGAATTGTTTATAAACTGTGGGGGCCACTCTACTATTTTGTAAAACCGCTTGGATTACATCTTGACCAATTAATTTATGGTATGTGGTTTATTGCTGCCACGGTAGCATTCTTAATTATCCGCAAGCCGGGGGTAGCGCTGCTTGCTGAAATAGCCGCTGCTTCTGCTGAATTTATTACAGGTTCTGAATGGGGACTAGAAGTACTTATTTATGGAGTTATACAAGGATTGTTTGCTGAAATTATTTTTGCGATATTCCTATACAAACGTTTTGATTTATTCGTTGTTTCATTGGCTGCAGCAGGGTCTGCCCTTGGATCATTAATTATGGACTTTTATAAAGGATACGTTGGAGAGCTTGCAGCTTGGAATCTTACTCTATTTATCGGTGCGCGTTTTATTGGGGCAATCGTACTCGCGGGATTCTTTGCTTACTATCTAGTAAAAGCACTCGAGGCTACAGGTGTTACACAGCTCGTCCGACCAGCATCGAAAGAGGATTATGAAGCGTTAGATCGCTAGAAGGTGAAGAAATATGGAGAAGATTGCTTTTGTTGAAAAGCTCCGACTAAAGTTTCCTGGCAGTGAACATTTAATGTTTAATGATTTATCGGTTTCTTTTTCCAAAGGGGAAAAAGTACTGTTGTTAGGTCCTTCGGGATGTGGAAAATCAACCTTGCTACAAGTGTTAGCGGGGTTGATTCCATATTCAATTGAGATCCCAATGAAGGCAGAAAGCCAGCGGATTCCGGAAAAATGGGGATATGTATTTCAAGATCCAGATTCTCAGTTTTGTATGCCATTTGTCGATGAAGAGCTTGCTTTTGTGCTGGAAAACTTACGAATACCGCGTGAAAAAATGAATGGTCAAATAAAGGAACTATTAAGCCTAGTTGGCTTACAATTAGAAACAATGCACACAAATATTCATACTTTATCAGGCGGGATGAAACAAAGGCTTGCCATTGCTGCAGCATTGGCATTAGATCCAGAAGTATTATTTTTAGATGAACCGACTGCAATGATTGATGTAGAAGGAACGGAAGACATTTGGGACACGATAAAACATATAGCTGAAGATAAAACGTTGATCATCGTCGAACACAAAATTGAACATGTAATCGATTTTGTTGACCGTATTATTTTGTTTAATGATCTTGGAGAAATAATTGCAGATGGTCCAGCTACTGTTATTTTTCAAACGTACAAGAAAATAATCGATGAACAGGGAATTTGGCATCCTGCTGTTTGGGAGGATTATATTCAGAAACGAGAAGTAAGGGAAAAGGCAATTTCACAAGGAGAAGTACTCCGCTTTCAAGATTTTAAAGGGCTTAGAAGCAAAGAAGTGAAAATTCACCTGGATGAAGCTGTTATTCATGCTGGTGAGTGGATCGTCGTAACAGGAAAAAACGGCGCAGGGAAAAGCACCTTATTGCATGCGATAATGAATTTAATACCAACAGAGGGAATAGGGAGCTTTTACGGAAAACCGTTAGCAAAAATAAAAAATATTTATCAACATATCGCATTTGTTTTTCAAAATCCAGAGTTTCAGTTTGTGACCAATTCTGTGTATGAGGAGATAGCTTTCGGTCTTCGATTACAAAAGAAATCGGAAGAGGAAATAAAAAAGAAGGTTACTTCTATGTTAAAGTTGTTTCATTTAGCAGAGCTGAAAGGGCATCATCCTTATCAATTATCTATGGGACAGAAGCGGAGATTAAGTGTCGCTGCCTCAATTGTGGATGACAAAAAGGTATTATTATTAGATGAACCGACATTTGGGCAAGATGCAAAAAATACATTTGCACTTTTAGAACTTCTAGAACAGTTACGTCAACAAGGAACAATCATTGTGATGGTAACGCACGATGGGGAAATTGTCGAGCACTTTGCAACAAGACGATGGGAAATTGAGGATGGACATTTAGTCTTTGATGAGCAAATAGATCCTCATTATGCAAATGCTTTGTTAAGAGTTTAAGAGGGGGATGAACGTTGAGG
>JAPSLU010000011.1 GCA_031180405.1 Bacillus sp. (in: firmicutes)
AGCATGATAAAGCTCCTTATGAACAACATCATAAATTAACCCTATGTATCCAATGCCATCCCCGTACACGCCTATGGAAATTGCAAAATTACGTTGCTGATGAACAAAATTCATCGTTCCATCAATTGGGTCAATAATCCATACAACTCCATCTAGGGTTGTTACTTCGTCGCCATACCCCTCCTCACCGAGTATTCGGTGGTCAGGATATGTGGCTTGAATTTTACCAATCAAGAATTGTTCTACTTCCTTGTCCATATTTGTGACTAAATCGTTTGGGTTCGATTTATACTGAATAGAAAGTGTAGAATCAAAAGATGTTCTAATCATTTCTCCAGCTTCTTGTATCCACTGTTTTGCATTTTGATCGATTTCATGCCAATTCGTCATTAATTAGCCTCATTTCTATGTAAAATTCTCCAATATCTACCTTTAGGATACTGTAAGGAATTGATTGAAATCAAGTGTAAGCCACTTTGTCGCGCAGATAAAAACGAACCTAATCTTGAGGTTCGTTTGTAGATAAATTTAACTCCAACTAGGCTTGGAGCTTCATCCACTCTTTTCTTAATTTCTCTAATTTTTGTTTGCATTCTATTTTTTTCTTTTGATCTTTATTTTGCATAGCCTCATAAAGGGTGGCTAATTCGTAATCAAGCTCGAGTCTTAACACCCCAATACGATTATTCATCATTTTCTGACCACTCGTCTTTACAATTTGTTTCATTTTTACCGCCCCTTTCATTCTCTTAATTTTTTTAAACAAGTTACCAACAAAGCGATTTCAAAGAGTCTATTTAGGATTTAATAGTTTTTTTATATAATATGTGTTTATAAAAAAAGTTGGAACTGCTTAGACAAAATTGTGTATTCACCTAGATAATACCACCTGAAAAGTTGATCAAAACTTCGTTCTGTGTATATCATAATGAATTGTCAACAATTGAATCCATTGTACAAAAACACATCTTTGTATATAATTAATAATTATTATAAAAAGAGAATTTATCTAACTAGGAGGAAACATAAGATGACAGGTTTTAACGGATTTACTAAAGAGGATTTTGAAACATTTAAAATAGAGGGTCTTGAAGAAAGAATGGAGGCCATTCGTGAGCGAATTCAACCAAAATTCAGAGAAATTGGTCAAGCATTAACAGACGATCTCTCAGCAACTATACAAACAGAAATGTTCCTTCATATCGCAAAACACGCTAGGAGATCAGTTAACCCTCCTAAAGACACTTGGTTAGCAATTGCAGCAAATAAACGAGGATATAAACAACACCCCCATTTTCAAGTTGGCTTATTCGATGACCATCTTTTTATTTGGCTAGCCTTTATTTATGAACTACCAAATAAGGAGAGAATTGCAAAAACATTTCTCGAACATATCGAAGAATTTAACGCATTTTCCACTAAAGATTTTTATGTCTCACTCGATCATACAAAAAAAGACGCAAAACCAATTAATGAAATTGAATTAAATCGGTCACTAGAACGATTTAGAGATGTAAAGAAGGCCGAGTTTTTAATTGGTCGCCATTTTCAAGCAAGTGATGAAATAGTACAAAACGGTGAAGAGCTTTACAAAATTATTAGTGAGACCTTTGAAACATTAACACCCTTATATAAACTCTCCTTTAAATAATAATTATAGGAGTCTGATCCATTTATATAAATGGATCAGACATAAAATTACATTTTAATAGAAGGCTCACTAGTATCTTTTGCAGTTTTTACTACTCTGTATGACGAGTATCCACTAACTTCTTCAAACTCTTGACAAATTGTCTTTTCCTCGGCTTTACTAGGTACGATCTCTTTAAATCTCCTGTAAGCATCCATTAATTGTTTGCGTTCAATTCCTTTTTCGTATGCTTTTTCTACACATTCAAAGAAATGTATCACATCTACAATTTCTTCTGTATTCCAATCAAGGGAGATTGGATATTGGTAATCCATAAGGTGTAGCCTCTCTCTCTGTTAAAAGTTTTCATTTCCATTTTTTCCGAATCCCTTCTGCTTCTTTCACGATTCTATCAAGTAAATCTTGAGCAGATGGAATATCTGAAATTAATCCCATAACTTGCCCCGCCCAGGCAAAGCCCTCATCTATCTTACCATCGTATATGTATCTTTTGTTAGTAACACCACTAATATAATCCTTTAATTCTTCATATCCACTATCATTTTTTTCAAGCTCCAATATTTTGTCAGTCCAAGTATTTGCAATAGCTCGTGCAGGCGCCCCTAAAGACTTTTTAATAACAACTGTTTGATTTTCATCGTTTTCTACTAATGCTTGCTTATATAAAGGGTGTGCATGTACACATTCTTGTGTCGCAATAAAACGGGTCCCCATTTCAATTCCTTCTGCACCCAAACTCAATGCCGCCATCAATCCGCGCCCATCTCCAATCCCACCTGAGGCAATAACAGGTATTGAAACAACATCAACAACCTGAGGAATTAATACCATTGTTCCAACATCCGTTCTTCCTAAATGACCTCCTCCTTCCTGTCCAACCACCATCACTGCGTCTGCTCCTAATTCTTCAGCTTTAACCGCCTGTCGTTTCGCTGCAACTAGGACTAATTTTCTTACATCAACCCCTTTTAACATATCAAATATTGGCGAGGGATTCCCTCCTGTCATTGAAATAACTGGTACTTTTTCTTCCACTGCAACAGCCACCAGCTCTTCATACCCTCTACCATGTTGGCCTATTGCAAAATTCACACCAAATGGTTTTAACGTTTTCTCTCTAGTTTTTTTTATTTCATTTCTTAATGCATCTGCTGATTCTAATGACATCGCTGTGATTTGACCTAATCCCCCTGCATTTGATACGGCGGCCGCAAGATCTGAATAAGCTAAATATGCTAATCCTCCCTGCACAATCGGATATTGAATACCTAAGATGTCAGTAACTCTTGTTTTCCAATTCATCATTTTTAGCCTCCTCATCGTTTATGTATGAATTATTCTAGATTTTTCAGAAATTCACCTTTAAATTTAGTCTTTATAATCATAAAACAAGGTTAATTCTACAATTTCACATTATTTTTATTGACTGACCTAATTGATAACGATATAATTCATTTGTTTTTGTTTAATAAATAGTCAGATTTCGACACAAACTCTACATAATAGAATATGTATCAGAAACTGCAACGACTTTGTTTAGTGACTATCAAGTCCTACGCGTTTTAAAAATAGAAATTACTAAAATAAAAGAAGGTGGAAAAACGTTGTCACAATTTGAAACACCATTGTTCACGGGTTTAGTTGAACACGCTAAAAAAAATCCAATACAGTTCCACATCCCAGGTCATAAAAAGGGGGCAGGTATTGATCCTGACTTTAGAACGTTTATTGGTGATAATGCACTCTCTATTGATTTAATTAATATAGGCCCACTCGATGATCTGCATGCTCCAAAGGGCATGATTAAAAAAGCTCAAGACTTAGCATCGGAAGCTTTCGGGGCTGATCATACATTTTTTTCTGTCCAAGGAACAAGCGGAGCTATCATGACAATGGTTATGGCAGTATGTGGCCCTGGAGATAAAATTATCGTACCTAGAAACGTTCATAAATCAGTAATGTCAGCTATTGTCTTTTCAGGTGCAATACCAATTTTCATTCATCCTGAAATTGATAAACGATTAGGAATCTCACATGGGATAACAATAGATGCAGTGGAAAAAGCTCTGGTACAACATCCTGATGCTAAAGGGGTACTTGTTATAAATCCAACTTACTTTGGTATATCTGCTGATCTACAAAAAATTGTTGAGATTGCACATTCTTATTCAGTACCAGTTTTAGTAGATGAAGCACACGGAGTTCACATTCATTTCCATGAAGACTTGCCATTGAGTGCCATGCAAGCTGGTGCTGATATGGCAGCCACAAGCGTTCATAAGCTTGGAGGATCAATGACCCAGAGCTCTGTTTTAAACGTAAGAGAAGGCCTTGTTTCACCTCAGAGAGTACAATCAATCCTGAGCATGATGACAACGACCTCTACATCCTATTTATTACTAGCTTCACTCGATGTTGCACGCAAAAGGCTGGCAACTGAAGGTCATGAATTGATTCAAAAGACCATTGAGTTAGCTAATTATACTCGAGATCAAATTAATGAAATCCCAAATATATCATGTATAGGTAAAGAGATTCTCGGTACAAAAGCTACTTTTGATTATGATCCTACAAAATTGATTATACCTGTCTATGAACTTGGTATTACAGGCTATGAAGTTGAAAAATGGTTACGTGAAAACTATCAAATTGAAGTAGAATTATCAGATTTATATAATATTCTTTGTATTATTACTCCAGGAGACACAAAAGCAGAAGTGGATATGTTAATCCGTGCATTAAAGGAATTATCTTCTCAAATTCAACAAAATAATGACCGAACTAAGTCAAAAGAACGAATCTTCTTACCAGACATTCCGGTATTAGCACTTACACCACGTGATGCTTTTTATGCTGAAACAGAGGTTGTTCCATTCCATGAATCTGCAGGTAGAATAATTGCTGAATTTATTATGGTATATCCTCCAGGTATTCCAATTTTCATTCCAGGAGAAATTATCACTGAAGAAAATTTGACGTATATTAAGAAAAATTTAGAAGTTGGTTTACCAGTTCAAGGTCCTGAGGACCCAACTTTAGACACAATAAGAGTGATTAAAGAACATCGTGCGATTAGATAAATATTGAAAAAAAAAAACCTTCTAGGCGTTTATATATTTTCCAAAAAAATTAGGGATAGTGCCCATTTGTGAATAATTAGTCTCCTTTAAATTATAGACTAATTATTCTTTATTGGTGAACTGTCCCTTTTTTTATCTATTTGAAACTCAATTATATTAATACAAAGAACCCCTTTTATTTAACCTTCACAAACTCTAGCTGCTGGCTTTTGTTATAACAATCATGATGACTACATTTACCATACAATGTTGTCACTTTTTCCCCTTCAACATGACCAATTGTAGAGTTGCAGTGTTGACATACGATTGTTCCCATCTCCATACCCCTTTTCAATAGTATATTACTTTCTCAGAATCCACTAATCTTTGAAAGCGCTTTATACATCTTAAATCAATAATAATATGTCACATTTAATATGTCAACACCATTTTGTATAACGTATTTATTGCATAATGTATACTTATTGTATAGTAGAAGGAATAATTTAAAGAATATTTACATATGTATAGATCCCCCCTAACGAAAAAGTCATATATTTTCATAAATTTACAACAATATTAGGGGTGTTAATCAAAATATAGAATTTCATTCCAGTTTTTATCACGCAGCCGATCAAACATTTAAGTAATCTTGATGTCTTTTAGCAATTGCTCTTATGCTTTTCCTTCTCTATACAGAACCAAAAAATATTATTGGATTATTTCATAACAACAATACGAAGTTATTTGCAAAACCTACTTTTTATGAGTTGAAATAACTCATAAAAAAGTGATAATACACAGGTTCAGATGAACTATTTAGTAATGGGCTTGGTGGATTTCTGGGGCTCCATTTGCCGATACATTCATTGCACGATGTCTAAAGATAGAACGGTCAAAATAGTGGTGTGTCAGGAGTCCCAACATTATTTTGGGGTTATTCAAAAACTTCCGTTGTAATCCTGTTATAATCTTATGCCCTAGAAGCATTACGAAACCTCTGCTATTGCTGAATTACCTTTTGCAATGATTGAGATTTTACTGGTCTTCTCAGATAATATATATAAATAGCAACAGAATGTTTGAAAAATTTCAACAGTCTAATTGTATTCTTACTTAGTTAAGAGGAAAAATACTTGATAAGTAATAGCAAATAAGGTCAGAGATGAAAAAGAAAATATGATGGCTATTTTCCTAGTTTTCATTATCATAAAAGCAATTAAATAAGAGAGATAGAAAAACATGACCAATAAAATCATTTTAGCTAAAATACTATCTTTATTTGATAACCACTCAATAACGCTGTAGCTAATCCATAAAACAAGATGTGTACAGGTTAAAAAGCACCAAGTTATTTTCATTCATAATACACCTCACCTAAATGTATGTTTCTCAAATAGAACGTAGAATTCCTAATAAATTGATTGTCTATATATAATTGACATTTTAAGTATTTGTGTAGGTACATCGTAATATTTTTCATTTTTGTAACAAATAGATGACAAGAGGAAGAACAATCAATATATATGATAAAATGGGTTTAATTTAACGTTATAATACGTATTTAGCTACATAGAGCCCAACTGTACATACGATTTTTGAACTATTTAATTTATTTTATAAGAGGTGGACATGGATGAAAAGATCAATACTTATTGTGTTAATTATCCCTGCCGTTGTTCTTTCCTCCTGTGTAAACATTCAATTTTCAGAAGGGCCCTCAGATTTAACGATCACTAAAGACAAACAGATTGTGTTTTTTTCTGATGATGACAATATTGATAGAGAGGCAGTTTACTATGATGCTTTATTAGACATCAGAGAAAATTTCCCGGATGAGTTTGAAAATATGAAGGTAATCTCAGAAAAAGCGGATAACAGATTATATGAAGTAGATACATATCCCTCCCTTTTAGTTGTATCAAAGGAAGAAATACTTGTCCAAATCGAAGGAGCTGTCGTATCAAAAGAGGATATTTTGGAACCAGTTTCTAATGCTTTGTTAGGAAAACACACAAAATAATTATAAACAAAAACACAAGACCCTTGATTCCCGTCGGACAAATACAGTAATTTATAATAAAAGGCTTTCTATATAGTTTTTGTTATCCGAAGTTCTAGAGTTTTATAAATTCCTAAGCAACAAAAAAGATGCTAGCACAATTAAGCTAGCATCTTTTTAATAATAATTATTTTACTATATGAATCGGGCTACCAATTGCAACTTCAGCAGCTTCCATTGTTATTTCACCTAAAGTAGGATGAGCGTGAATCGTCATTGCGATATCTTCAGCTGTCATACCAGCTTCAATTGCTAAACTCAGTTCTGAAACCATATCAGATGCACTTGGGCCTGCAATTTGAGCACCAATGACTAAGCCATCTTCTTTACGAGTAATAAGCTTTAAGAAACCATCCGTATCATTTAATGATAATGCACGGCCATTCGCAGCAAATGGGAACTTAGCAGCAATTACATCGATTCCATCTTCTTTAGCTCCTGCTTCTGTATAACCAACAGATGCAAGCTCAGGCTCAGAGAATACTACTGCTGGAATACCAAGATAATCAATTTCTGCTTTTTCTCCAGCAATTGCTTCTGCAGCAATTTTCCCTTCATATGAAGCTTTATGTGCTAATTGAGGACCTTCAACAATATCACCAATGGCATAAATGTTTGGAACATTTGTGCGACATTGCTTATCAATTTTTATAATACCTCTATCAGTCATTTCAACTCCAACTTGCTCTAAACCAAGTTCATCAGTGTTTGGACGACGCCCAACAGAAACTAATAGATAATCAGCCTCAATTGTCTTTTCTTCGCCATTGACTTCGAATGTAACCTTTACGCCTGTTTCACTTTCTTCAACACTTTTAGCAGAAGCTTTTGTGTGAATTTCAGCACCTTTTTTCTTAAGGTTACGTTTTACAATAGCGCTCATTTGTTTTTCAAAACCTGCTAAAATTTCATCTGCAGCTTCAATGAAAGTAACTTCTGTACCAAAGTTAGCATATGCAGACCCAAGCTCGATTCCAATTACTCCGCCACCGATTACAACAAGTTTTTTAGGGATTTCTTGCAGATTTAGTGCACCTGTTGAATCTATTACACGCTTAGTGTATTTGAAAGTCGGAATTTCAACTGGGCGTGAACCTGTCGCAATGATTACATTTTTAAATTTGTAAGTTTGTGAAGATGTTTCGTCCATCACTTTTACTGTTTCATTATCAACGAAGTACGCTTCACCGGAAACGACATCAACTTTATTACCTTTAAGTAATCCAGCAACACCGCCAGTTAATTTTTTCACAACGCCTTGTTTAAATTCTTGAACTTTAGAAAAATCAACTGTTACGTTTTCAGCCTTTATACCCATGTCTTCAGAGTGTTTAGCTGTTTCATAGCGATGACCCGCAGAAATCAACGCTTTTGAAGGAATACATCCTACATTTAAACAAACTCCTCCAAGTGTACCTCTTTCAACTACTGTTACCTTTTGTCCTAATTGAGCAGCGCGGATCGCTGCAACGTATCCGCCTGGGCCTGCTCCGATGACAAGAGTATCTGTTTCAATTGGGAAATCTCCAACTACCATCGATTACGCCTCCATTAAAATTAATTGTGGATCGTTTAGTAAACGCTTGATGTGGTTAAGTGCATTTTGTGCTGTAGCACCATCAATCATTCTGTGATCGAAGCTTAATGATAATGCTAGTACAGGAGCTACAACAATTTCTCCATCACGAACAATTGGTTTATCAGCAATACGGCCAATACCTAAGATTGCAACTTCTGGGTGGTTAATAACTGGTGTAAACCATTGTCCACCTGCAGAACCAATGTTTGTAATTGTGCATGAAGCACCTTTCATTTCGTTAGGTGCAAGCTTACCTTCACGTGCTTTAGTAGCTAGTCCATTAATTTCATCTGAAATTTCAAAAACTGATTTACGTTCTGCATTTTTCACAACTGGTACAAGCAGTCCTTTTTCAGTATCAGCTGCAATACCAATGTTGTAATAATGTTTTTGAACAACTTCTTCTGTTTTATCATCAAGAGATGTGTTAAGAACAGGATATTTTTTAAGCGCTGAAGTAAGAGCTTTCACTACGTATGGTAAATATGTTAACTTAATACCTTGCTCAGCTGCAACATTTTTGAATTGTTTTCTGTGAGCAACTAAATTAGTCACATCTACTTCATCCATTAATGTTACGTGTGGAGCAGTATGTTTAGAGTTTACCATCGCTTTAGCAATTGCTTTACGAATTGGGCTCATTTTTTCACGAGTCTCAGGGAAATCACCTTCTGGGATCGCTGCTGCTGCCGGTTTTGCTTGTTTATCTGCTTGTGCCGCTGGTGCTTCTTCAGTTGTAACTGGAGTAACCTCAACCGCTCCTCCACCTTGTAGGAATGAATCCACATCTTCTTTTAAGACACGGCCATTTTTGCCACTACCAGACACTTGACGAATATCCACATCTTTTTCACGTGCATATTTACGTACAGATGGCATTGCAATAATACGTTTAGTAGGGTCTACTACTTCTACCTCTGTATTAGCAACAGCCTCTTGCTTAGCTTCTTCTTTTGCTGGAGCAACCTTTTCTTCTTGTTTAGGCTCATCATCATGATCGCCTTTGAATTTTAGATTCTCGTAACCAGGAGCGTCAAACGTAATAATGGTTTGTCCAACAGTTGCAACTGTCCCCTCATCTACGTTCACCTCAGTTACAGTTCCTTTAACTGGTGACGGGATTTCAACAACAGCTTTATCATTTTGTACTTCGGCTAGGACATCATCTTCTTCAACTTTGTCGCCTGCTTTAACGAACCACTTTACAATTTCACCTTCGTGGATACCTTCACCGATATCAGGCAGTTTAAATTCGAATGCCAAATCATTCTACCTCCTAAGTAATTATGTTTATGTCAATTATGATTAGTCGTTCTAATTAGAAATTTATTACTTTCTTAGCTGTTTCAAGAATATCTTTATAAATTGGAAGCCATACACTTTCAGCTTCAGTAAATGCATATACAGTATCTGGTGCAGTTACACGTAATACAGGAGCCTCTAAACTTAGGATTGCACGCTCAGTTATCTCAGCAACAACGTTTGCAGCAATACCTGCTTGTTTTTGTGCTTCTTGAACAACAATAGCACGTCCTGTTTTCTCAACAGATGCAATAATTGTATCGATATCTAATGGGCTGATAGTACGTAAATCAACAACCTCAACTGACACGCCATCTTTCTCTAATTCTTCTGCAGCTTTTAATGATTCATGAACCATTGCACCGTAAGTAATAATTGAAAGATCTGTACCTTCACGTTTTACATCTGCCTTACCAATTTCAATTGTATATTCCTCTTCTGGAACCTCTTGACGGAAAGAACGGTATAATTTCATGTGCTCTAAGAAAACAACTGGATCGTTGTCACGAATAGCAGAAATTAATAGTCCTTTTGCATCATAAGGTGTTGAAGGGATAACAACCTTTAGTCCAGGTTGTTGAGCCACAAGACCTTCTAAGCTATCAGCATGAAGTTCAGGTGTATGTACGAATCCACCAAATGGAGAACGAATTGTAACAGGTGCTGTCCAACGTCCACCAGAGCGGTAGCGCATACGTGCTAATTGACCGTTTAAAGAATCCATTACTTCGTAAACAAATCCGAAGAATTGAATTTCCATAACTGGGCGGAATCCAGTTAAACCAAATCCTACTGTTAAACCACCGATACCTGATTCAGCAAGTGGAGTATCGAATACACGATCTTCACCAAATTCTTTTTGAAGTCCTTCCGTTGCACGGAATACGCCACCATTCACACCTACGTCTTCTCCATATACGAGGACGTTTTCATCATTTTTTAATTCGGTGCGTAATGCATCAGTGATGGCTTGAATCATTGTCATTTGTGCCATGGCTTACTTCGACTCCTTTGCTTTGTAAATTTCATATTGCTCTTTTAAGTTATAAGGCATTTCTTCGTACATGATTTCCATCAAGTCCGTTACCTTTTGTTTTGGATATTTATCCGCTTTTTGGATTGCTTCTTTAATATCTTCTTTTGCCTGTTCGATTGTTTTGTTTTCTTCTTCTTCGTTCCAGATACCTTTATCTTCTAAGAACTTACGGAAACGTACTAATGGATCTTTTGCTTCCCACTCATTTTCCGTTTCTTTTGTACGGTAACGTGTTGGATCATCCCCAGCCATTGTATGTGGGCCATAACGGAATGTAAGAGTCTCAATTAAAGTTGGACCTTCACCATTGATTGCGCGCTCACGAGCATCACGAACAGCAGCATATACTGCTAATGGATCCATACCGTCAACTTGTACACCTACGATACCAGCTGCAACTGCTTTTTGTGCAATTGTTTGTGCTGCAGATTGCTTTTCAACAGGAGTAGAAATCGCATAACGGTTATTTTGTACAACGAAGATTGCAGGAGCTTTATAAGCACCAGCAAAGTTGATTCCTTCGTAGAAATCCCCTTGAGATGCTCCACCATCACCTGTATAAGTAATTGCAACAGCTTGCTTCCCTTTCTTTTTAAGACCAAGTGCAATACCAGCTGCTTGGATGTATTGAGCACCAATAATAATTTGAGGTGAAAGACAATTAACACCTTCAGGCATTTGGTTACCATGGAAGTGTCCACGAGAGAACAAGAATGCTTGATATAACGGAAGACCATGCCAGATGATTTGCGGTACATCACGATATCCTGGTAAAATCCAGTCCTCTTTTTCTAATGCAAATTGAGATGCAATTTGTGAAGCTTCTTGTCCAGCTGTTGGAGCATAGAAACCTAAACGACCTTGACGGTTTAAAGAGATTGAACGTTGGTCAAGGATACGAGTGTAAACCATACGACGCATTAGCTCTTTTAATTGCTCGTCACTAATTTCAGGCATTGCCGCTTCATTTACGACTTTACCTTCTTCATTTAAAATTTGGAATGTTTCAAACTGCTTTGAAATAGCTTCAAACTGTTTTTTACTGTCAACAACAGCACTTTTTGTTTTTGCAGCCACTTAAACCTCTTCCTTTCCTTTTTAAGAGTCGTTCAATTATGAATTAAATTTTTCATCCATTCAAAATTAAACATTTTTTAATATTAGTAAGAGAATCCCAATATTCACAGCAATAGGTTACCCTAAAATCAATTGGATGACACAATTTTTTTGAATTCAAACTCTCTTTACCTTTTATACCACTCACGAGATATAATGTTTCTCTATGTATGGTGTCTGAACTAATAAAGTCCATGCTGTATTAGTTTAAATTTTAAATAAACTAATACACGTTAACAATTCATTTACAAGTTTACACTAATAATTTAAGCTCCGTCAATTAGTTTGTATAAGGATTTTTTATAGACTACTTATTTAAATATACAGATAACAATATCTTTTTTTAGACAACTGTATTATTACAAAGTGATGATCTGTTACATTTCTTGTAATACAGTTAGCGTTATTTTCTCTTTCTTTTATCCATCATCATGTCATCAAGGTGAAGTATTTTTATAAATCTAATAATAAAAAAAGAGGGCAACTACTTATAAATGATAAATGATCAGATAAACTGCCAATCTTGTAATAAAGTATATATTGAGTACTATAACAATTACCGTCATTGGAAATTAAAAAAGATGACCCCTAAAATATAGGAATCATCTAACTCTCTTTTATATTTAGGTAGTCGCCCTCTTTTTCCTTATTTGCTTACTTCAACATTTAGTTCTGCTTGTTTATAGAAGTCCATTTTTTGTTCATTATATTTCTCAGTTAATTTGTTAAAATGTTCGTTTTGTTCCATTACTGCTTTATAAGCAGCATTGATTTTTGTAATATGAGTTTCTAACTCATCTATTTTTAAATCCTCTTTTTGAAGCATTGTATACAATTCTTTATCAAGTGAGAGAGATGTTTTATAATTTTCATAAAGAGTTTCGTATGATTGATATCTGTCTTCCATTGTATTTTTTAACTTATTGGCAGATGCAGATAAAGTCTCATCATCAATATTCTCAATTTCTCCGCTTATTGCTTCAAACTTTTCTTTTGAAGACATAATGCTATCGTATTCAGTTTGAATTTTTTCCTCTCGCTCTTCTACAACAGTTGTGGCTTCTTTCGCCAAAGTAACCACCTGGTCAAATTCTTTCATACCCAAATCCATAATTTTGTTATATAGATCTGACTCTTTTTTTTCCAGCTCAAGAAGAGGTTGTTGTTGCTTTTTAAACGTGTTTTCTAATGAGACAACTTCTTCTAATGTTTTATATATGTTTTCTTCTGGAGATGGCCCGAAACAACCTGACAGCACTAGAGAACATATAAAGAGCATAACAACAGTTTGTTTTTTGTTTTTAAACATAATTTAGTCATTCCCCCTAACATACAGACAATTCTTACTATAATCTGTTCGACTTATTTTCACAATGCTTTTCGGATATTTTTTGGAAGTAATTGGAGAAGTTTGATCCATTGTTACCAATATATTAGCTTGTCTTTTTGATATACCATATATTTTCATTATTTATTCTGTGCATGGTAGTGGTTTTGCGTTGATTATTGTGTTGCTAGGATGTGTTATAAATCATTTCACGTTTTTACTTTTCGTTTTGTATACCATCATTTATAATTTTATATATAAAGGAATAGGTAGAGGTTTATTTTCTACACAAGATAGGACACGGTTTAAAGAAGTAGGAACTTGCCGTGTGTTAAAAGGAGTGTTACATCATGATTACAATGGACGATATTATCAGAGAAGGTCACCCAACGCTAAGAGAAGTTGCAAAAGAAGTTGTGCTACCAGCTACAGATGAGGAAAAACAAACTCTGTCAAAAATGATTGAATATGTGAAAAATAGTCAATCTCCCGAAATAGCTGAAAGACATGGGTTAAGACCTGGAATTGGCCTTGCGGCACCACAAATAAATGTTCCAAAACGTATGATTGCTATCCACACTACGGATGAAAAAGGCAATCAGCATAGCTATGCGCTTTTTAATCCTAAAATCGTAAGTCATTCAATCGAGAAAAGTTACTTAACTTCTGGAGAAGGCTGTCTTTCAGTAGATCGAGCAGTTCCAGGAATTGTACCTCGCTACGCACGGATTCGTGTAAAGGCTACAACACTTGAAGGAGAACAAATTGATATCCGTTTAAGAGGAATACTTGCCATTGTTTTTCAGCATGAGATTGACCATCTAAACGGTATTATGTTTTATGATCATATTAATGAAGAAAATCCATTTCTAGAGCCAGAGAATGCCATTCCAATCGACCGATAATAAGTTATAAAATCCGCAAGACACCCAACTTTTGGCATATAAGAGGGATAGGAATTGAAGATATTCTTTACCTTCGATTCCTACTTGACTTATGACCTCTATTAATTAGTTTAAACATTATTTAAATTCTAATTTTTAGCCACCTCTGTTGTGCTTACGATATTTTTCTTTTTAACTGTGAGCGAACTCATATATACTCCAGCAAAAACAAACAATAATCCCACTATCATGTATGTTGAGATTGTTTCACCTAGTAAGAGGTATCCCCATAGCATAGCAGTGATTGGTACAATATATGTAACAAGTGATGCAAATTCAGCACTTCCCTCTTTTACCATATAATAATAAAGAAGATAAGCAAAACCTGAACCGAATACACCAAGGCCGATCAATGACAAGATGGTTTCTACTGAAGAGATGCTTGACATATTTAATGGTTCCTTTGTCGAAATCATGACCACAAGACTAATAAACGTAGATATCAATAAGGTTGTAAAAGAAACGATCATAATTGATATTTCTTTCAAACGTCTTCTAGCGAGTTGTGCCCCTAAACCATAGCAAAAAGTTGCTGCTAGCATAGTCCCTGCGCCAATAAAGTTTTCAGTTAATAATCCTTTCACATCTAAATTCAATAAGGTAAGTACCCCTAAAAACCCTAAAGCAATACCTAACCATTGCCTTATGCTTACTCGTACTAAAAAGAAAACTGAACCAATCACAACCGTCCAAATTGGTGTTGTAGCGTTTATAACAGACGCAAGACTACTAGATATTTTTAACTCACTCATAGCAATAAAAGCAAAGGGAATTGCATTATTAAAAAGTGCTACTAAAAACAAGGAAAACCAAGGTAGTTTTTTTTTATACGTCTTCTTCAACTCACGTTTTTGAAAAATAATCATCATAAATCCTAGTGTCATTGCTCCAAACAAACATCGCCAAAAGACCACACCCCATGGCCCAAGTTCTCCCACTAATAATTTGATAAATAAAAAGGACATACCCCATATCATACTAAGAATAAATAAAGAGCTATATAACCTATTCATCATGTATCCTCCTTATTGTAAACAAACATGATTTTAAGCTAAGCGAAAATGAAGAAACTGTCAATTATTTCACTATAATTCCCACTAATCCCCATGAAAAAGATTATTACTTTCTCCATATACTATGACTGGATTTAAATTGAACGGCTCGTCTTTCATTCTGATAAATTAAGGGGGGATTGATTATGCTTAAAAAATTAAAAAAGTCGCTTCGTGAACAATGGAATCATTTATTAAGAAGAAAAACAATGGCTTAAATAACAAGGCTTTTCATAAGCTCTCCTCATTGAGAACGCTTTTTTAAAGGCTCTTTTCTGGAAGATTGTTGTTATCTGACCTAATACTATGTTAAAAACAGTGTTTATACCGTATAAAAGGTACGATACAAAAAGAAAAGATGCCACTAGACTTTATATAGTGCTGTTTCATTCAAGTTAATAATAACAACAAAGTTTACGAAAATAGCCTTTTTAAAAGACTATGGATATAACTAGAATTTTGATATATCAAAAAAGAAAGCATCCACTTTCCCTGATATGCTTGGCTTGTTTAAGAATATCGAATATAATAGAAAAAGTTAGTCTAACATTCGGAAGTTAAGGAGAGATTTGGTAAATGATTTTCAAAGTGTATTTTCAAGATAAAATAAATGAGGTGCCTGTTCGTGAAAGAACAAACACCCTTTATATTGAAGCAACATCTGAGGAAGATGTTCGATCAAAATTAATAGACCGTGGTTATAATATCGAATTTATCACTCCTGTTGATGGAGCCTATTTAGACTATGAAAAGCAAAGTGAAAACTATAAAGTATTGGAGATCTGATCGTTATGAAATTTGTGAAAAATGACCAAGTTGCTGTCTTCGCACTAGGCGGACTTGGTGAAATCGGTAAAAATACGTACGGTGTACAATTCCAGGATGAAATCATTCTTATTGATGCAGGAATAAAGTTCCCTGAAGATGAGCTTCTGGGAATTGACTATGTCATTCCTGATTATTCCTACCTTGTTAAAAATGAAGATAAAATTAAGGGATTATTTATTACGCACGGACATGAGGACCATATTGGAGGTATCCCATATTTACTTCGTCAAATTAACATCCCTATTTACGGTGGCAAGTTAGCTCTTGGTTTATTAAGAAATAAATTAGAAGAGCATGGTCTTTTACGCCAGTCAAAATTAATTGAAATTCAAGAGGATGACATTATAAAGTTTAGAAAAACATCTGTTACCTTCTTTAGAACAACACATAGTATTCCAGATTCTTATGGTATTGTTGTAAAAACTCCTCCGGGTAACATTGTACATACTGGCGACTTTAAATTTGACTTTACACCCGTTGGAGAACCCGCTAACTTAACTAAGATGGCTGAAATTGGACGTGACGGTGTACTTTGCTTACTTTCTGATAGTACTAATAGTGAGATCCCTAATTTCACTATGTCAGAAAGACGTGTTGGTGATAGCATTCACGAAATCTTCCGTAAAGTAGATGGACGTATTATTTTTGCTACATTTGCTTCAAATATTCATCGCCTTCAGCAAGTGGTAGAAGCAGCCGTAGCACACGGTCGCAAAATTGCCGTATTCGGTCGAAGCATGGAAGCTGCTATTCAAATTGGACAAGATTTAGGATATATAAGTTGTCCGAAGGATACATTTGTTGATGCACATGAGATTAATCGTATGCCAGCACACAGAGTAACTATTCTTTGTACAGGTAGTCAAGGTGAACCTATGGCAGCACTTTCGCGAATAGCAAACGGCACTCATAGACAAATACAAATTATTCCAGGAGACAACGTTGTTTTCTCTTCATCACCAATACCGGGAAATACACTTAGCGTAAGCAAAACAATCAATCAGCTTTTTAGAGCTGGAGCTGAAGTAATCCATGGCTCACTAAGTGATATTCATACATCAGGACATGGCGGCCAGGAAGAACAAAAGCTTATGCTTCGCTTAATGAAACCAAAATACTTCATGCCAATTCATGGTGAATACCGCATGCAAAAAATGCATATAAAACACGCTGTAGCTTGTGGTGTTGAAGAAGAAAATTGCTTTATTATGGATAATGGAGAAGTTTTAGCGATTGGTGATAAAGAAGTTGGAGTTGCTGGTAAAATCCCTTCTGGAAACGTTTATATTGACGGTAGTGGAATTGGCGATATCGGTAATATCGTTCTACGTGATCGACGTATTCTTTCTGAAGAAGGTCTTGTGATTGTTGTGGTAAGCATCAATATGAAGGATTTCAAAATCGCTGCAGGTCCAGACATAATTTCAAGAGGATTTGTTTACATGCGTGAATCAGGCGATTTAATAAATGACGCTCAATCACTTATCACAAAACACTTAAATAAAATTATGGAGCGCCGTACAAGTCAGTGGTCTGAAATCAAAAATGAAATTACTGATACACTTGCTCCGTTCTTATATGAAAAAACAAAACGCCGCCCAATGATTCTCCCGATTATTATGGAAGTTTAATAAAGGTATAGATAAAAAAGCCTTCACTCATGTGAAGGCTTTCTCTATTTTAACTAGAAAGCGGTTGCCCTTTTCTTATCCCAGCAAGCGTTTTTCAAAGCGGTTAATATCAGTATCCGCTCCAATAACGATTAAAATATCGTTTTTTCTGATGATCTCATTCGCTTGAGGTGAGACAATAATATCTTTATCTCTTTTCATCGCAACGATATTTATACCATATTTGGCACGAATATCTAGATCTATTATAGAATGCCCATCAAGCCTTTCATTTGCAACAATTTCCACAATACTGTGTTCATCTGATAACTCCAAATAGTCTAAAACATTATTTGAAATAATATTATGGGCAATTCTTCTCCCCATGTCTCGTTCAGGATGGACAATTCGATCAGCCCCTATTTTTGACAGGACTTTTTCATGATAATCATTTTGGGCTTTAACAGTTATATGTTTCACACCTAATTCTTTTAATATAAGGGTTGTTAAAATACTGGCTTGAATATTATCACCTATCGCAACAATGACATGATCAAAGTTACGAATCCCAAGACTCTTTAAAACAGTTTCATCTGTTGTATCACCTACTACAGCATGTGAAGCCACATTAGCAAATTCATTTACCTTATCTTCATCTGTATCAATCGCCATTACTTCCATTCCCTCTTCACTTAGCGCCCGACAAATGCTTCCTCCAAAACGCCCGAGTCCAATAACAGCAAATTCTTTTCCCATTATGTATTCCTCCGCATATTAGCAATAAATAAATCAAATTAATAAAAATAGATGCCACATCTATACTTAGTAGTATCCACTGTTAAAATCGTACCACACTTCCACCCTATTTTACAGACAACTCTTACTAAGAAATATGATAAAATAGAAAGAATAGGGTGTTACATTCCTTTTATGTTTGCTCGTATTGAAATAATATGAAGATTCTTATCCTATATGAAATCTCTTTTTCAGAATTAAGGAGGAATGGGATGCTAAAAAAAATAAATAGAACTGTTTTTCCTTACTTAATCGGATTTCTTGGCGGTTACATTTTTAACCTCTGCCATATTCCACTTGCTTGGATATTGGGCCCAATGAGCTTTTTAATTATTTGGCGCTCAATTTTTTCAGATAAAAGTCGATTCACCCAGCCAAATCTACTTAAAAACGGCTCATTTGTTATACTTGGAATTTCTTTTGGACTTTCATTTACAAAAGAAACATTCTTATTAGTCGGACCTTATATTATGCCATTTTTAATGGCAACGATTTTACTTATTTTTTTTAGCGTATTAAACGGTATTTTCATTAGTAAGTTCGCAAATATTGATAGAAATACAAGTATTTTCGCCTCAATACCTGGTGGATTAACAGAAATGGTTGCAGCGAGTGAATCAGTTCAGGCAAACTCTTCACTCGTAACGATCTTCCAAACTGTAAGACTATTAACAGTTGTCTTTCTAGTCCCTTTTACAATCCTTCATATGTTCGACCCGGAGAGCGCTCAACAAACAATGGTGGCAGTTACACATAATACAAGCGTCATTTCATTTGGTTGGTACGTAATAGCTGGTTTTGTAGGATGGATGCTTAGAAAAGTACTACCTGCATCCTATGTAATTGGACCATTACTCACAACAGCTTTATTAAATATTATCGGTCTATCATTACCAATCTTCCACGAATTTTTCATAATTTTCGCTCAAGTATCGATTGGTGTTGGATTTGGTTTAATGATTACAATTCACGACCTAAAAAACGGTGGGAAGTATTGTGGACTTTATTTTATTTCAACCGTATTATTAATTGGAGTGAGCTTTGGCTTCGGTTATTTATTTACACTATTTACTGATTTAGCTTTAGGTACTGCGATGCTATCGTTCGCACCGGGTGGTCTTGTAGAAATGGTATTAACTGCTTCAAGTATTGAAGCCGACCCTGCTATCGTTAGTTCACTGCAATTTATTCGATTGTTATTTATCATTAGTTTTGTTCCAAGTATATTAAAATTCAGTATGAAAAGGATTCAAAACAAAAAATTAAGTGCTTAAAAATAACAAAAATTCTAGCGCCTTGATCAACTTCGGGCATTAAGAAGCAAATGAAACAGATGACCTTCTTTGTCTTCAATTCATTTGTGGCTAGACCCAGAGGGACTGGGTCTTAAAAGTAATACTTATAAGTTTAAGTTTCTAAGTAATAAAAAAATGCTCACATCCTACTTTTGGTTACGATGACTGAAGTAGGATGTGAGCATTTAATTCTATACGTTTACTCCTTCCACTCGGAGCTTACTTATAGTGGCTTTAATTTGAAAATAATCAATATTATCAGGTAACATCTCTTTTAGTGGTTTTAATAACTCTGATCCAATTTCATTTATTTTTTCTATAATAAGCTTCTCCTGTTCTTCTGTTAAAATACGTGTCCAATCAATTGCTTGTCCTTCTTCAAAAGCTCGAATAATATGATTTTGAACAGTTATTTCAGTTATTGTGCGTTGATTACTTATTTCTTTGACAGAATGACCATCATTAAATAATTGATATGTTATAAGATGACTTGCAATATTATCCTCATTCTCTTTACCCGTTTTACTCATTTCTAGATTCTTTGAACTTGTTCTTTCAAGCCTCATATATTCACATATTGCTTGAATAAATGAATCACCATATCGGTCTAATTTAGTTTGAGCAACTCCCTTAACCTCTAAAAATTCTTGTTCACTTGTCGGACATTTACTGCTCATATCCTTTAAACTACTATCTGAAAAAATAATATATGGTGGAACATTTAATTCTGTTGCTAACTCCCGCCTTACCCTCTTTAACAATTCAAATAGTTCATCATTTGCTTTAATGGCTTGAACGGTGATTTGTTCTTTTTTAAATACCTTCTCTTTCTCGACTAACACTGTCAGTGCTTTTTTACTAAGTTCTAATACTGGGTATTGAGCATTTGTTAAAGATAAATATCCTTCGGCGATTAAAAAATCAATAAAATCAACAATCTGTTTTTCTGTTTTATTCTTCATTAGTCCATAGGTTGAGAGTGCTTGAAAACCGAATTGAGAAATCCGCTTATTATTTGAGCCTTTTAATACTTGTGCAACGAGTGTTTTTCCAAATTTCTCATTCATTCGCTTTATACATGAAAAAACCATTAAAGCATCTGTCGTCACATCGATCTTAGATCTTGTATCACGACAATTCATGCATTTACCACAATCAGATTCAGGACTAATTTCTCCGAAATATTCAATAATATAAGATTGAATACATTTTTCTGTATGACAAAGATCAACCATCTGTTGTAGCTTTTGATACTCATGAACCTTTTTATCATCTGTAAGATTTGTTTGCTCGATTAAAAATTTCTGAAGCTGAATATCTTGTCCAGCAAATAAAATGAAACATTCACTTGGCTCTCCATCTCTCCCCGCTCTTCCTGCTTCTTGGTAATACGCCTCAATATTTTTGGGGAGATTATGGTGTATCACATATCTAACGTTTGATTTGTTTATTCCCATTCCAAATGCATTTGTTGCCACCATCACTTGAAATTCATCAAATAGAAATTGATCTTGCTGCTCTGCCCGGTCATGCTCAGACATACCTGCATGATACTTGCCAACTTTGATCCCGCTCTTTTTAAGATAGTGTGATAACTCATCAACTTCCTTGCGTGTTGCTGAATAGATAATACCTTGTTCATTTAGATTTGCCCTAATATATTTTAAAATAAAATCACGTTTATTCTCGCCCTTTACCACGTTAAATGTTAAATTATCCCTAGAAAATCCTGTTACAAATGAATTTTCCTCCATTAAATTTAGTAAGTGACATATATCAGCTGTTACTTCCTTTGTCGCTGTAGCTGTTAACGCCACAACAATTGGCTTTGTCGGAAGAGACATGATCATATTTTTTATTGACCTGTAGCTTGGCCTGAAATCATGTCCCCACTGAGAGATACAATGTGCTTCATCAACTGCTACCATTGAAATAGGCAGTGATAAAAGAAGTTCTTGAAATGAGTTTGTCTCAAGTCGTTCGGGTGCAATATAAAGGATTTTATAGGTGCCTTTTTTAATATTAACCATTCGTTCACTAACTTCTTTTGCTGTTAAACTACTGTTAACATAAGTAGATGGTATTCCGACACTTGTTAATGCATCAACTTGATCTTTCATTAAAGAAATTAATGGTGATACTACAACAGTTATTCCTTCCATGACTAATGCTGGGACCTGATAACAAATCGATTTTCCACCACCAGTTGGCATAATGGCTAAAGTATCGTTACCTGCTAATATATTTTTAATGATCTCCTCTTGACCTTTACGGAACGAGGAATAACCAAAGTATTCTTTTAAAAGTTCTTCTGCTTTTTGAAACATTTCATCACCCTTGTCTTCATCTTCAAACAATATTAGTATAACATGAGAATACTTTTTCGCATTTTTATACTTTTAACTTTCGTACAATTAAATCCTCTTGTTTCTCTAGATAAAAGTAAAGAAATTAATTGTCTTTGAATGAACACTCGAGTAAAATTTCTTTTTGATATGACAACCTTACCGTTATTTTTTAAAATAAAAAAACTAACTCTGCTCCTCTTCAAAAAAAGAGAAGGAGTTAGTTATAAATCTTATTTATGAATCCACACCGCACCAGCAGAATTATCTTTAGCTTCACCAATTACTTCAAATTTTAAGCCATGGTTAGGAACGATACGGCCTGCATCTGGTATCGCAGAATCAATGTAGTTATTGACATCATCGAACTTCGGCATGCCTTTGAAGCCTACAAACTCATAAGCTCCACGTGTTGGAGAGTTAACCATAAAACTTGGTGTTTTATCCAAGGAAAACGCAGCATCAGCGATTTGATAACGAGTACTTTGAGCAACAGTCTTTTCACCATTTAATATGCCATAGACAACCTCAGGGTGTGAGTCAACCACACCTAAGAACCCTTGTCCAGGATGGACACCTACCCAGTTATCTGTATAACTTTCATCTGCATACCAAACAACTAAACCAGTGTTATATACCGCACCACGAGAATAAGCTAATGCTTTATCAGATCCGGCATAGTTTCTCCATTCTAGGAAATAATGATTGTTCGCTTTAGAATAACCATTTGTTACAATAAACCCATCTAAGACAACTTCATTATCACCTTCAGCGTTATCAGAAAAGATTTTATAACCATCTGCAGTTACAGAAATATTATCAAGCGCAAAACCTTCTGGTGCTAAACCACCATCTGTAACGTATTCAAATACAAGTTTTACCTTCTTACCAGCAAATTGACTTAAGTCATATGACTTTTCAACCCACTCCCCATTTGTTGTTTCCATGCCACCTTGTGTATTTTCATCTCCGATAAGATCTAATTCAACGGTTTGTCCATCACTAGTTTCTGCATTTACATAGACATAATCATAATCATATTCGACTTCGAACCATTGCAACGCATTGAATTCAGCTTTTGTTGCATTTGTAAAATCAAATTCAGGTGTTTCCAGAACGGTATGAAGGTCATCACCTTTTGTACTGTAGTAATAATTTTCTCCTCCATTTTTCGCCGGCATAAAGCCTTTAACATTTTTCTGAGGTAATTTCACTTTTACTATCCCAGGATTTGTAGATTTTGTCACACTTTGGTCTATATATGACGCAACTCCATTTTTCGTAATATCCTCATAGTCTACCTCTAAGATGTTCGCCCAGTTTCCACCCATAATATTTTGGAAAAATTCCTTATTTTGCGGTGAAAAACTCGTAGGGGCTGTTCCAGCAATATTGCCATTCCAGCTTCCACCACTCATAATTGACCATGATGCAACAGGTTCACCTTGGCCTGTATACTGTGTATCATATTCATCAGGCAATCCTAAATCATGACCAAATTCATGGGCAAATACCCCGACAGCTCCATCCTCAGGTTGAATTGTGTAGTCAAATGCCCCCATTTGGCCACCCCAGTAATCTACTTCTGCTTGAGATCCCGGTACTGCATAGACCCCATTCAATGCCCAACGATGAGACCAAATCGCATCATCACCAAGCTGCCCGCCACCTGCTTCTTGACCTGTACCAGCATGAATAATCATTAAGTGATCCACTAAACCATCTGGCTCATTTTGATTTCCATCGCCATCCAGATCGTATAAATCAAACTCATCATATTCAGCTAAATTGATACCAGATTTAACGGCAGCATCAAGTGCTCTTTTCACAAGGTCACGTGGTCCTAAAGCATTCATGTTGTCATGTCCACCTTCAGGGTTGTCATCACCATAATCTGCCGCCTCACCAGGAACATCTAACCATTCTGAAACAGTTCCATCAACTGTATAACTACCACCTGACTGTTCTTCATAAAATTGCTTAAATGTTTTCACTTTCTCCCCATTAAATAATGTGAATTCTTTATCTCCAAACATTAATTTTTCATAATGTTCACGGTTAAAGTCATCAGCATACATGTACCCTTCCTCTTGCTCAACATTATTATGTTTAAAATCTTCAAACTCTGTAAGTAAAACAAGGACTTTATCCGTCCGGACCTCTCCATTATATGGAGCCTGTTTTGCTGAATTTACTTTCACGTCACCATTCGATTTTCCTTTTTTATAATTTTCATGTCCTTTATTAAGTTGACTAGCAAGTTTGTTCTTTTGCTTCGTAAGAAAATCCTTTGTTTTCTTATCCATCAAAACCTCTTCTTGACGCTTATTGGATATCTTACCAGGCTTTGCACCTTGCTTTCCATCAACATATTTTTTTACGGCCTTTTTCATTTGGGCTGGAGTAGCATTTCTAGGAATAATACCTTTTTCCTTTAATGAGTTAGCTAATCTCTCCTCAGGTATAATATTCCAGTCGATTGGTGCTGATTCTTGTACTGTGCTAACAGCATGTACGCGTGAAAAATTCGGTAAGTATGTACTAAATAACAATCCCCCCATCAAAACCGTGCTAGCTGTAACCTTTAATATTCTTTTCCACCGCCGGTTTCTCACTTCGAGCCCTCTTTTCAACTTTTTCAATTTAATCCCCCTTTTTTTAATAGAAAATGAGTGAAGCACCGTACTAAAACTTTTCTACTAAAAATATTGATCACTACAATACCAATTATAATCTTTATATAAATATATTAAATAGTTCAATAATTTCATTTTCAGAAAATTACAACAAGTCCTTATTCCCTACATTTTCCTTTATAATAGGTCCTTATAACGAGCTAAAATAACCACATTCTATTCAATATTCTCAGGGTTTTTTCCACACAGAAATATGTCCTTTAGAATACAACAAGCTTTATATAAATTATTCCCTTTAATTTTGATACTGTAAAAAACTTCACTTTAAAGCTTTTATTTAATAAAGAATGCTATTTCAATAAATATATAATTCTATAAATATTACATTCATGACAAAGCAATGACGATTTCTTTTCATCGAGAGAAATGCCCCCAAAAAACAACAAACTTCCACAAATTCTATATATAAGTTTTGATGAAAAGAGGTTTATATTATATGTTTTCAGCAACGGAGATTGGAATAGATTTAGGTACTGCAAATATTTTAGTTTACACAAGAAACAAAGGAATTGTCTTAAATGAGCCATCTGTAGTGGCCATCGATACAGTTTCCAAGAAGGTTTTAGCTGTTGGATCTGAAGCAAAAAATATGATCGGGAAAACACCTGGTCAAATAGTGGCTGTAAGGCCTTTGAAGGATGGTGTTATTGCTGATTATAATATTACAACTGACATGTTAAGACATATTATGAAAATTACTTCTCGCAAGCTTGGGATGTCGATGAGAAAACCAACTGTTGTCGTATGCACGCCATCTGGGGCCACATCTGTTGAAAGAAGAGCGATTCAAGATGCGATTAGAAGCTCAGGAGCTAAACAAGTACACCTAATAGAAGAGCCTGTCGCTGCTGCTATTGGGGCAGATTTACCGGTTGATGAACCCATAGCAAATGTGATTGTGGATATTGGCGGGGGTACAACAGAGGTTGCAATTATATCATTTGGTGGTGTTGTCACATGTAACTCAATTCGTATTGGCGGTGACCAATTAGACGAGGATATTATTCAATACGTTCGAAAAAATTATAATCTTTTAATTGGTGAACGCACTGCTGAACAAATGAAAATAGAAATCGGTTATGCTTTAATAGAACATGTCAAAGAAACAATGGATATTCGTGGTCGAGATTTAGTGACAGGATTACCAAAAACAATCACGGTTTCATCAACTGAAATGCAGGAAGCAATGAAAGAATCACTTTTACACATTCTAGAAGCAATTCGAGCTACTCTTGAAGATTGCCCACCTGAGTTAAGTGGAGACATCGTTGATCGTGGTGTTATCCTAACTGGTGGTGGTGCATTAATGAAGGGAATTCAGGAATGGGTAAGCGAAGAAATGATTGTACCGGTTCACATTGCTCCAAATCCTTTGGAATCTGTTGCAATTGGTACAGGAAGATCTCTTTCAGTAATAAATAAATTGTTAAAAGTAGCAAAATAAGAAAAGCGAAAATGCCTGTTCACTGGTTTTTGAAATGTTCCTAAATAACGTTAAGTAGAAAAGGGATAAACCTCTAAATAATTAGAGGTTTATCTCTTTTCATTTTCTATTAAAGCAATCCTCTCATTTCCTGCTCTCTTCTTTACATAAACTTAACACAATAATTTGCATCAATTCTGTTATTCTTGAATACATTATATCTGGTTTAATAGTTATGGAAAATCCATATTCTGTGAAACATTAGATGATATTATTTCGTCTAATAATTGAAACTAGAGGAGGTACATTGGTGAAAGATCTTAGCAGACGTATTATTATCAGTTTAACACTAGCGGTTATTATCATGGGGGGAATGAGTGTATCCTTAGCAAATATGCCGGGTGAATCCTCTGATAAAGATGATATCGTTCAAATCGTAAGTGAATAAGAAAAAAGCGAGGTTTGGCAAGGCATGCAAATTCAAAACAAATCTACTCTACAACACATGATTCCATTCTGTTTTCCATTAACAGCTCTTTTTTTAGTTTTCAGCGGTTGGGTTGGTTCCTACACAATTCCTGTCTTTGTTATTCTTCTATTGTTAGGGTTTACCTATTCCTTTGTTTCCATGATCACAAAAAAGGCTTTAATTGGTTCAATTATTAATCTTTATGTTATTGGTATTTTAATATTTGGGGGCGCACTGATGTATATCATGGAAATAGCAAATAATGTATGATCTATACATAAGATGATATATAAAAGCATTCAAGAGACAGGCACTAGCTTCTTGAATGCTTTATTTTATTACTCTATAAAGGCCCTGTCCCCTAAAATCTTATAAGTGATATCATCTGAGGGTGGATTATACAAACCAGCTCTGACATCACGATAATGTCTTTGAAGAGGGTTTGAATAGAAAAGACTTTGTCCCCCTACAATTCTCATCGCCAAATCGACAATTTCTACGGCTGTATTAGTAACAATTGTCTTCGTTATAGCTAAATCATAGGCTAACTTAGGACGTTCCATTTGAGATGTTGTATCCCACTTTTCAGCTGTAGAATACATTAATGTTCTAGCAGTTGTTAACTTAACATCCATTTCTGCAACTTTCCTTCTTACCTCTGGAACCTCTCTTATTGGATGAGGCAAGCTTGTCGGTTGATACTTCTTTGCAAAATTGACTGCTTGATTTCTAGCAGCAAGTGCGATCCCAATATAACAGGCAGGAATATGAAGAAGCCAGCCTTGAGCTGAAGGTTTTTCCTTCTTATCCTTCCTCTCAACCAGTGCATCTTCCGGAATATGAACATTATTTAGTATTAAATCGTCACTTCTTGTTCCACGCATTCCAACAGTATCCCAAGTTTCTTCAATTGTTAGCCCTTTTGAGTCTCTCGGAATTAGAAAATCACCAATTTCGCCAGTCTCTTCAATTGTTGCAGGCACAATAAAAAAATCTAGTGCTGGAGCTAACGAAGTAAAAATCTTTTTACCTTTAATAACCCATTTCCCCTCCTTTTTAATAGCGATGGTTTCTGGCTTTCCACCTCTAGCTGGACTACCTGAGTTTGGCTCTGTTGCAGCACTGTTAATCAGCTTTTTATTTTTAATAATGTCTTCACAAACCTGTTTGTAAATGTCTGTATTCCATTTTTGAGCGACATGCAGATGCATCATTAATCCTAAATGCCATCCTAAAGAGAGCGCAGTAGCTCCATCACCTTGAGCAATCTTTTCCTGGACTAGTAGGAAATCATATAAACTTGCTCCTTGTCCTCCGAACTCCTTTGGAATGGTAAGATGTAAATAGCCTTCTTCTTTTAGTCGATCGAAATTTTCAAATGGAAATGTTCCATTTCGATCATAGTAATCTGCTCGTTCTGCAAATTCCTTTGATAGTTTATCTGTTTTCATTAGCAATTCCATCTGTTCAGATGTTTTTATAAATTGTTCATCTAAATAATTCACGTTATCACCTCGTTACTTCTTATTGTATTCATTTTACATCACAACTGAAAGTAATTTGGCTTTTTAGGAGTCATTTACATTTCATCTACTCGATTGTTTTGTTACAATTAAAAAGAAACTTCACATTGAGTAGTACATATTTTCCGATAAAAGGAGGATTTACTTTGACTAATTTCCATCAAAAACTAGAGAAGTATGCGGACTTAGCTGTCCGTGTAGGAGTCAATCTTCAACCAAATCAAAATTTAACGATAAACGCATCAATAGAAGTAGTTGATTTTGTTCGATTAGTAGTTAAAAAAGCTTATGAAGCTGGAGCTCGTAATGTATTTGTTGAGTGGAGTGATGATATCATCACAAGAACTCGTTTTGAACTTGCTTCAGAAGACTCTTTAAGTGATTACCCTGATTGGAAAGCAAAAGGACTTGAAACGTTAGCAGAAAATGATGGAGCGTTTATGTCAATTGTTTCTTCTGATCCCGACCTTTTAAGTGGTATTGATCCAAAAAGAATTGCCAAATCAACCAAAGCAGCCGGAATGGCCCTTTCCAAGTACCGTAACTACCTTCAAGCCGATAAGGCAAGCTGGTGTGTTATTGCTGCTGCTTCAAAGAAATGGGCAACAAAAGTATTCCCGAATGAACAAGAAGGAAACCAAGTTAAAAAGCTATGGGAAGCTATTTTTAAAACAACACGTGTCGATCAGGAAGATCCTGTTAAAGCATGGAAAAATCACAATGATTCATTACATACAAAAGTCGATTATTTAAATAACAAAAAATACAAGAAGCTACACTACATGGCTAAGGGGACAGATCTAACGATTGAATTGCATGATACACATAAATGGGTTGGCGCTGGCAGTGAAAATGAAAAAGGAAATTTCTTTATGGCTAATATGCCAACAGAGGAAGTATTTACTGTTCCACTTCGTAATGGTGTAAATGGCGTTGTTCAAAGTACAAAGCCACTTAGCTATAGCGGAAATTTAATTGATAACTTTTCTCTAGCGTTTGAGAACGGAAGAATTGTCTCTGTCAAAGCCGAGAAAGGTGAAGCAATCCTAAAACAACTGGTTGAGACGGATGAAGGTTCCCACTATCTAGGTGAAATTGCATTAGTGGCCCATGATTCTCCTATCTCTCAATCGGGAATCCTTTTTTACAACACACTTTTTGATGAAAATGCATCAAATCATTTAGCAATTGGAAATGCTTACGCATTTTGTGTTGAAGGCGGGAAAAACATGTCTCGGGAAGAATTAGAAAAAGTTGGTGTGAATTCAAGCATCACACACGTTGATTTTATGATCGGTTCTGCTGATATGAACATCGATGGAATTAAAGCAGATGGAACTTCCGAAGCCATCTTCCGAAATGGGACTTGGGCATTTTAATCGAATATCAGAAAAGGCCTGACGCTAGTCAGGCCTTCAGTTTTATACTTAGATGATAAGATAAGGAGATTTTTAAATGAAGCAAGTAGAAGTATATATATTATCCGGTTTTTTAGGCGCAGGAAAAACCACGCTTCTTCAGAATATTCTTTCAGAGGAGCAACAGAATAATCGAAAAATAGCTGTGATAATGAATGAACTCGGTGAAGTTTCAATTGATTCAAATGCTGTTGGTGAAGAAACACCTCTTAAGGAGTTATTAAATGGATGTGTATGCTGTACCATTCAAGGTCAACTTGAAGTTCAATTAGAGAATATGCTTCGTGAATATGACCTTGACGCAATTTATATTGAAACAACAGGTGTTGCACATCCAATAGAAGTTCTTGATGCTTGCTTATCACCACTTTTTGCTGACAACCTTGATCTAAGGGCAATTATTACTATCATAGATGCAAAAAGGTGGCAGGATCGAACTAAACTTAGCATTCAATTACGTAAGTTACTATTGGAACAAGTGGAGCATGCAGATGTTATCCTAGTTAACAAGGTTGACACTTTAACTGAAGATGTAAAATCTAACATTGTCTCTGAAATTCAATCCTTAAATAATTATGGGAAAATTTTCATGACGGAATTTGCGAGAATACCTCTTTCCTACATTAAACCTAAGAAAATTGGTGAAAAGCAAGGCATTCGCAAGCACATGTCCACAATGACCTCCATTTAAGAAGTTACGTACACACATTTAATAATCCGGTTAGCTTAGAAGAATTTGAACAGTTTTTAAAAGAAATGCCGGATACAATTTATAGGATAAAAGGATATATTCGTTTCACTCACTCAAATGAATCCTTTCTTTTTCAGTATTCCTATGGAATGCCCTTATATATGAAAGAGCCAATGAATAGAAAACAAACTCTTGTTTTTATTGGAGAGAATTTAGATCAAGAATTAATCAATAAACAACTAACAGCTTTAGAACAATAAAATATTGAATGAGCCAAGTATTGACGATGCTTGGCTCAAATTATTAACATGGATAATACTGAACTATGATTTTCCTTTCTCATAGGTTACTAGGTTGGTATAAACAATGGACAAATAAGGTGCTTGTATATGTCTTTCTTTTGCTAATGTAAGAAGGTAGCCTTGCAAATGGTCTGCTTCAACTAAGTAGCCCTTTTCCATATCTCGTTGCATAGAGGACTTCATTGTATAGTCCATTTCTTTAATTGTGTTCACCTGTTTTTTTTCAATATTATCTATTATTGGGGCACCAATTGAACGCATAATAAAACCAATTTCAGCAAATAATCTTTCAATCACTTCCATCCCATATTCAGCTTCCCTAATTGGACCAATACTTGAACGGAACAGTGTCGTAACACCTGAGAGACCAGTAATGAACATATACTTGTGCCACATATCTTGTAGAATAGAATTACTTTTTCTAATTGTTGCTTTTGTTCCGGAGAACAACTTTTGTACTTTTTGAATCCTTTCGGTATCTTCACCAGAAAGCTCACCAAAAACAAATTCATGTGTTGGGCTTGTTTGAACGATTGCACCATCCTTATTAATAGTTGATTCAACGAAACATAATCCACCAAGTACTTGTTCCTTTAAAAAAACTTCTTGGAGCTCATACATATGCTTAATCCCATTTAACATCGGGAAAATCATTGTGTCTTTTCCAACAAACGGCTTAATGTCTTCAATAGCTTGATGAAAATGATAGGATTTTGTTCCAAGCAAAATGATATCAAAGTTTTCAATTCCCTGATCGGATGCTAAAATGGTTTGTGGGTTGAAATGAAGATCGCCATGAACACTTTCTATCATCAATCCTGTTGCTAATAATTGTTTTTGCCTGCTTTCTCTAACAAGAAACGTCACATCAACACCTTTTTCATGTAGTCTTCCACCAAAATATCCTCCAACAGAACCTGCTCCAACAACTAGTACTCTCATGGTTCCTCCCCTTTTTACGTTTTTGCGATTTTCCTATAACAGTAACAATAACACAAGTATAAAGACAGAAAAACAATTTGTCATGATAAACCCCTTAAGTGCACACTCCCCTTTGCTGCTTAAGCTATGGTAAAATAAGAACAATTAAGTACAAAAATGAATTAGGGGTCAATAATATGTTTGTCCTACTCTTAACAATGCTAGAACGACTTGGGATTATTGTCACAGTCGCCTTTATTATGACAAGACTCCCTTTTTTTAGACATATGATTTCTCGGAATAAAATAAGTCGCAAACAACAATATTATGCGATTTTATTTTTTGGTGCTTTTGGTATTATTGGAACATATTCAGGCATTACCTTTGATTCAACCTCTCTACAATTTGATCGTTGGGCTTACAATCTTGGGTCCGAAGAAGCACTAGCCAATTCACGTGTAATTGGGATTATTATCGCAGGACTTCTAGGTGGTCATAAGGTAGGAATAGGAGCGGGGATTTTAGCGGGAATCCATAGATTTTCTCTAGGAGGATTTACAGCTTTATCTTGTGGGATTTCGGCAATTCTCGCGGGAATCATTTCTGGATTTTTTTACAAAAAACAAACACGACTCCATTTATCGACAGCATTGTTTGTCGGTGCACTCGCAGAAACTATTCAAATGCTTGTCATTCTTCTCGTTTCCAAACCATTTCATCAGGCTCTACAATTAGTTGAAACGATCGGTGTTCCTATGGTTCTTGCAAATGGTGTTGGATCAGCGATTTTTTTACTCATTATCCGTAGTGTTTTAAACGAGGAAGAGAAAATTGGTGCATTACAGGCTCAAAAGGCATTAAGATTAGCAGACCAGACATTAAGCTATTTAAGAAATGGACTTTCTATCAAAACAGCTGATATTGTATGTCGGATTATTTTAAAAGAGGTAGATGCTGTTGCCATATCCATAACTAATAAAGACAAAATATTAGCGCATGTTGGTCTTGCTGATGATCATCATCATGCTAACCAGTCCATTCAGACATCTCTAACAAGAAAAGTTCTTGAAGAAGGTGTTTTGACAATCGCAAAACATTCAGATATTCAGTGTAAAAAAGGAGAATGTCCCTTAGGCGCTGCCGTAATCACTCCATTAAAGATTCGGGACGAAACAATTGGGACATTGAAGTTTTATTTTCAAGCTGAAAAGGATATTTCTAATTTGGTCATTGAATTAATAAATGGTCTAAGTTCACTACTTAGTAATCAACTAGAAATTGCAGAGGCGGAGCAGTCCAAGCAGTTAGCAAACGAGGCAGAAATTAAATCCCTACAAGCCCAAGTAAGTCCACATTTCTTATTCAATTCATTAAACATCATTGTTTCATTAATTCGTACAAACCCTGATTTAGCTAGAAAGTTATTATTATCTCTTTCTCAGTTCTTCAGAAAAAATTTAACTGGGACAACAAAGAAGTGGACAACACTCGAAGAAGAGCTTGGGCATGTACAAGCCTATTTATCGATAGAGGAAGCAAGGTTTGTCGATAAACTTTCTACTGTTTATGAAATTGATCAATTAGCTTTACAGCAAAAGGTTCCTTCTCTCACTCTACAACCCATAATAGAAAACGCTATCAAACATGGAATTAAAGAACTTGATAAGGACTGTATCATTAAAATTTCTGTTAAACAAATAGAAGGAAATGTTTTAATTACCATACAGGATAACGGAAAAGGTATTGAGTCAAGCCGACTAAATTCAATTGTTAAAGACATCGTAGAATCAAAAAATGGTACTGGGTTTGGTTTATATAATGTAAATCGAAGGTTACTTCTGATGCTTGGGGAGGAAAGCACCTTACGAATTTTTTCAAAGCCAAATGAGGGTACAATCGTTTCCTTTAAGGTTGCTATAGGAGGGAAAAATGAAAAAAAAGATTAAAACTATAATAGTTGACGATGAACGATATAGTAGAGAAGAACTTAAGCACTTATTATCAAGCTACGATGCTATTGACGTTGTTGCTGAAGCAGATTCTGGTGAAACAGCTCTCATTAAAGTGTTGCAACTTAAACCAGACGTTTTATTTCTTGACATTGAAATGCCAAAAATGAACGGCTTGGAAACCGCTAAAGCAATTAAAGAATTAAAACATCAACCATTGATTGTGTTTGCAACAGCATATCCTTCTTTTGCAGTAGATGCTTTTCGATATGAAGCAATTGATTATATTTTAAAGCCCTTTGAGGAAGAACGACTGAATGAAACCATTACTAGAATAGAAAATAGGTTAAATATCACATTAGTGCAACAAGAGTCTTCACCTTCTAAATTAGCCATTGAAAGTGAGGATGGAATTATTTATATTTCACCAAATGATATTCTCTATCTCTACCGTGATGATCGTATTATTAAAATAGTTGGCAGGGGATTTCAATATGAAACAAAAACCTCTCTTAAAGAACTAGAGATTCGACTTAAGGATTACAGCTTTTTTAGAATTCATAAAAGTTATCTCGTCAACTTAAAGGATGTATCGAGATTAATCCCTTGGTTTAATGGAGCCTATCAGTTAGAGCTAAAAGGACATCAACAGCTACTGTCGGTCAGTAGAAATTATGTTAGGGCGCTAAGAGAGCAATTAGAGTTATAAAATACAGAAAAAAATCTGGTATAGAACATACCAGATTTTTTAGGAGCTATTTAAGCATAAAGCTCTTTTACTTGTTTTTGAACTGAACTATCTGCAAGAAATTCATCATATGACATTTGTTTATCTACAATTCCATTTGCAGAGATTTCAATGATACGATTAGCAATGGTTTGAACAAATTGGTGGTCATGAGATGTAAAAATCATGGCACCTTTATAAACAGTCAGTCCATTGTTAAGGGCAGTAATCGATTCAAGGTCTAAGTGGTTCGTTGGTTCATCTAATAAAAGGACATTTGCTCCACTTAACATCGCTTTAGAGAGCATACAGCGAACTTTCTCTCCTCCGGATAGTACACTTGGTTTTTTCAAAACTTCTTCACCTGAGAATAGCATTCTTCCTAAGAAGCCACGCAAAAAGCTCTCACTTTGATCATTTGGAGAATATTGACGTAACCAATCAACAAGGCTTGGCTCATCACCTTTGAAATATTCTCCGTTATCTTTCGGAAAATAAGCTTGTGAAGTCGTTACCCCCCATTTGAATGTTCCGCTATCAGGTTCCATTTCTCCTGCTAAGATTTTAAATAGTGTAGTAATCGCAATTTCATCACGACCAACTAACGCAATTTTATCCTCTTTGTTCATGATAAAGCTGATATTATCTAGTACTTTTACTCCATCAATCGTCTTAGATAGACCTTCAACACGTAAAACATCATTTCCAATTTCACGTTCTGGTGTGAAGTTTACATACGGGTAACGACGTGAAGAAGGTTGAATATCATCTAACGTAATTTTATCTAATAATTTTTTACGCGATGTAGCTTGTTTTGATTTAGAAGCATTCGCACTAAATCTCGCAATAAAGTTTTGAAGTTCTTTAATTTTTTCTTCTTTCTTCTTGTTAGCTTCCTGACCTAATTTTAAAGCTAATTGACTTGATTCATACCAAAAATCATAGTTTCCAACATAGACTTTGATCTTTGAAAAATCAAGATCCGCGATATGTGTACACACTTTGTTCAAGAAATGACGGTCATGTGATACTACGATAACCGTATTTTCAAAGTTGATAAGAAACTCTTCTAACCATTGAATTGCATGAATATCAAGATGGTTAGTCGGCTCATCAAGCAGAAGAACATCAGGCTGGCCAAAAAGTGCTTGTGCAAGTAAGACCTTGACCTTATCTCCACCTGTTAAATCAGCCATTTTTTTCGTATGAAGATCTTCAGACACACCAAGACCTTTTAAAAGAATCGCTGCTTCACTTTCTGCTTCCCAACCGTTAAGCTCTGCAAATTCTCCCTCTAGTTCAGCTGCTTTCATTCCATCTTCATCCGTAAAATCGGCTTTCATATAGATCGCATCTTTTTCCTGCATAACCTCATATAGTCGTTTGTGACCCATGATAACAGTTTTAAGAACTTCATGTTCTTCATATTCAAAATGGTTTTGCTTTAATACTGCTAACCTTTCACCCGGAGCCATACTTACATCACCAGTTTGCGCTTCAATTTCTCCGGATAAAATTTTTAAAAACGTAGATTTTCCAGCACCATTTGCTCCTATTAAACCGTAGCAATTACCTGGATTAAATTTAATATTAACATCTTCAAAAAGCTTGCGATCACCAAATCGTAAGCTAACATTTGTAACTTGAATCATGAAACTCCTCCAATAACAAAGGGTTTTTCACCCTATTTCTAAACCTCTATCAATAATCTGTAGCATACGATTCACGTATTCTAGGCTATGCATATTATATAGGAAATTGTGAGTAAGAGCAATGATTGTTCACTATAATATGGACTATCTTTACAATTCACTCTATAAATTAACATAAGAAAAGTATCAACACACTACCACTTTTCTAAACTATTCTGTCCACCAAACAGGAAAGTTTTTTAATTTACATTTTTCTATTCACATACATACACATACTCTTCATATCCATGTTCATCCAAACTTAACTATCCCAGCCTAACAATACCATATCGTCTCGATTAAGCCTTTAAGAAACTGGAAATTTAACTCAATTTAGTTAAATGTCCACTTTTCAACTATCTTTATAATGAAGCAAGGTTAAGGTTAGTGAAATCAAGTGGACATGCATAAAATCCTCCTAACTTAAATAAAAAAGAGCCACCAAAAAGGAAGCTCAAAAAGACTTTCTAAATAAAACATTTTATAACTGTAAACGCATTATACTCATTTCTGAGCTGCATGCATCACATCTGTTTATGTATTTTTAAACTAAGAAAGATTGGAGGTCTTAGAGAATAGACAAACGCTTCTACAATTGAAACAGCCTAATAAAGATGTACTGATAACAGTGAATTGTTAGTTGGTTTTCAAAGTCTCAATTTCTTAACAGTTAAAATGTATTGTCATTTCCCCTTTTCACACAACATCACCTTCTTGGTATAATCTTCTAACATTTACAAGGGAACATCAAAATACATTTATACTTATATGTACATAATAGTTTGTCGGAATTTACTCCAATTCGCTACTTATATTAATAAGAGCTTCACCCAACCAATTAATGATAACCATAAAGGAAAACTTAATAATGAACCCCAAAAGATTCCCTCAAAAACGTTCCCTTCACTTTCCATACAAACACCTCGTTGCTAGTTTATTATGGTTATCTAATACCCTATCAACGCATTAATACACTGATTCTTTTATCTCATTTAAATATAGTTCATAAGTCCCCATCCCTTCCGAAAAAGACGTTAACCACCTTCCGCCACTGAAATAGCTTCTACTCAGGCTTGTATAAATGACAAATGTCCTGCCTGTTTCTAATAATGTTAACTATATTGCAAAAACCCCTACACCTATCCAAGTATTCTTTTCAATTTTATTGAAAAACACTATTTTAAATAATATCATTCACTATTTGCTTTTCTTTTTCATATCTGTTATGATTAGTAAGAATTATTTTTGTTCGGTCTGTAAGGAAAGAATAAGTGGTTTAAACTTTTCGCCTTTGATATCTAATTGAGCAAGGATAGTAATAAAACGTGGTAATACCACACAGGAGGCAACAATTATGCAACAAGGTACAGTAAAATGGTTTAACGCAGAAAAAGGTTTCGGTTTCATCGAAGTTGAAGGTGGAGATGACGTATTCGTACATTTCTCAGCTATCCAAGGCGAAGGATTTAAATCTTTAGATGAAGGTCAAAAAGTTTCTTTTGAAACTGAGCAAGGTCAACGCGGTCTTCAAGCAGTTAACGTTAACAAATTATAATTTTTAATATTAAAGAAGGTCTCTATTTTAGAGACCTTCTTTTTATTTTTATCATGAACAAAAACACAAGCGACTCGATCAGCATCGGGCAATATGGCGAAATTAATTAGAAGACGGTCCTTGGTCTTCAATTCAATTGTGGATAATGAACTCTAGGGAGTAGGCATATAACTTTTTCAAGAAAAAGTGTAATACTGCTGAAGCAAATGTCAGCACTTGGCCACAGTACAAAAATTTTATAACTTCCCTTAATAAAAAAGCCACTCAAAAAATGAGTGGTCGAAGGCTTGCTACAAGTATTAAATGGTTAACTTAAGCATACCACATAATCTCAGATATACCTAATTCTCACTCAGACTAATAATCCTTAGCTCTTCCACACACTTTTTATGTATATTTAAACGTGTATATGCAAAAGATTTTAGTTATGGAATGGAGGTTCTTATATCAATGAATTCAACTCGTGGGGATGCACATAAATTATATTTAAAGTTTAAAAAGATAGCAGATAACGACGAACCGTTACACGAATTAAGCAAATTACGAGAAATTGCAGAAATGAAAACATTTTATAAAGAGATTGACACCCCTACCTTAGAGAACATATATTATCGAATATTAAAAGAAAAGAATGGCATGGGAATGATTCCTGTTTTTGTTTCGGCAGGTCCTTGGCTGCTTTTCCTTTTTTCTAAACAACTACAAGAATTGTTATTTAGAAATGGGAGCACACTATTTTTCATTTTTGTCATGATCTATTTAACTGTTTTAATCATAAGTGTAATTCTTCATTTCCGGGAAAAAGCTTGGGCATCTATTCATTTAACCATGATTAAAGATTTATTGAAAATTCGTACCGGGTAATATTTTATATTAAAAAGCGTACATCTCTGCACGCTTCTATTCTGCTCTATCTTTTTTATGTTTTCTAAAAACAAGAATAGAAAATAAAACTCCTGATACGATCGTTGTCATTGTTGAGACCATTACATTTACATTTGTTGTAACAAACAAGGAAGGAATATCACCATATACAGTGTCTTCCATCGTTAGAAATAAACAGAGAAACATGTTATTCGCAGCATGTGCACCAATTGAAAATTCAGAACTATTCGTTTTAATTGAAATATAAGTCCAAATAAACCCCATCGCTAAATAATCAAGCGCTACCCAGAAAGCCCCGTACTCCATCTCGGGATTAAAAAAATGTAGACTTCCAAAGATCCCTCCGATAATAATCGCAAGAATTATTGGATTGTGAGTAAATTTCCCACCCCATTGTAGAAGAAAGCCCCTAAATAGTAATTCCTCTGAGGTTGTTTGAATTGGTACAAGCAAAATGGTTGCTGTAAATAACCAAATAAATCTGGTTATATCAACATTATTAAAGTGATAATCATGAGGGAAAACGGCAAAGTCAATTAAAGTAAAAATAACTAAAATGACTAGGAAGACACCAAAACCATATCCTATCTTCCCCCAATTTATCTTATCGTTTGGAGTAATAATTGAGATAAATCTTCTTTTTAAGATAAACTTAACAGCAATAACCAATCCAACAACCAATAAAATGCTTTGAAGATGTAATAAATAAAGATCTACAAGTGGATCTGTCACCATACCTGTTTCAATATCAACTAAACCTGGTTGAAGGATTTCACCAATCGATAGAGCTAATATGTATGCGATTGAACCTAAGATCAGCATAAAGGCTAAAATTACAAGAAGTGAGCTAAGATATCGCTTATGTGTATTTTTCCCTTCTACAATCCGAATAAAGTTTTGACCCATCTTAAAACTCCTTTAATCATTATTAGCATCCATTTCCGCTTCCTTCACCGTTTTATAAATAATAAAAATCCTCATAGGAACTTATCATTTTTTAACAGATATTAACATCATAAACGAATATGTTGTAAATGAAAATATAAAACTCGCTATTTTATTAAAAGCAATTTTCGCATGTCAGAAGTGTTTTTTGACATCTTAATCAAAAAATACAACATCTTGCACTTAAATCGTGCTGATTTATGTAGATCTTTGTTAAGATTAATGTAAGCGTATTCAAACTTATTGAAGGGGGTTCCTTTATGTACACATTTATAGGGGGTATTTTACTATTAATTTTAGGATATTTTGTTTATGGACGTATTGTTGAAAAAATATTTGGTGTTAAGGAAGCTAGACAAACACCAGCCATTTCCAGAAGAGATAATGTTGATTATCTTCCAATGGGGAAAAAACGCAACTCACTTATTCAATTATTAAACATTGCTGGAGTAGGCCCTATATTTGGGCCAATTATGGGAGCTCTATATGGACCTGCTGCTTTCATCTGGATTGTGATTGGCTGTATTTTCGCAGGAGCTGTACATGATTACTTAACGGGAATGATATCTATTCGTAATCGTGGTGCTCATTTGCCTGAACTTGCTGGAAAATTTCTAGGAAAAGCTATGAAACATGTAGTCAATGCATTTGCTATCCTATTATTACTTTTAGTTGGAACTGTTTTTGTGACTGCCCCAGCAGATCTTTTAGCAGGGATTACACCTGATTGGATTTCATTTAGTGTCATTATCGGAGCAATCTTCATTTATTATATTTTGGCAACTTTGCTACCAATTGATAAAATTATTGGTCGTTTATATCCTATATTTGGAGCTCTACTATTAATAAGTGCGATTGGAGTTGGGGTGTCACTAGTTATTACAGGAGCACCAATTCCAGAATTAACGTTTTCAAACATGCATCCTGATCATGCACCGATCTTTCCACTCTTATTTTTAACCATATCATGTGGGGCTTTGTCTGGATTCCATGCAACACAAACTCCTATCATTTCTCGTACAACACAAAATGAATCACAAGGACGCTTTATCTTCTACGGAATGATGATTGCTGAAGGAATTATCGCCATGATTTGGGCTGCTGCAGCAATGAGTTTATTTGATGGATATAATGGATTGGCCGATATTTTAGCGAATGGTGGTCCGGCAGCTGTTGTAAGTGAAGCATCTACTGCAATGTTAGGTGCAATTGGTGGAACTCTAGCAGTGCTTGGAGTTATTGTACTTCCAATCACATCTGGTGACACAGCATTCCGCAGTGCCAGGATGATTATTGCAGATTACTTAAATATTTCTCAATCGAAACTAATGAGCCGTTTATGGATTGCCATTCCATTATTCGTGATCTCATTTGCTTTAACGAAAATTGATTTCACTCTATTATGGCGTTACTTTTCATGGGCAAACCAATCAACAGCAGTTATTGCTTTATGGGTTGGAGCAATGTACTTGTTTATTGCCAAGAAAAATTATTGGATCGCTATGATACCAGGAATCTTTATGACTATGGCAACAACAACTTATATTCTAAATGCGGCTATTGGCTTTGGCTTACCTTTAAATATTTCATATATCGGCGCTAGCATAACTACTATAGCAATTGTAGTTATATTCTATAGAGGAGCCATTAAGTCGAGATCAAATAAATTGCAGCTAGATGATGATGTGAATACAGCAGCTTAATTAAGTAGAAAAGCATCAGCTATATCACAAAAACAAGGTTTCAAAATCTTATGCTTTCTGGTCTTTTAAAAAGGATCCTAAATGTTGCTATTATTAACTTTAAGGAAATAGCCTGTATCAAGTCAAGTCTAGTGGCATCTTTTCTTCCTTACTATAAAACACGGTTTTCTAATAGATAATTAGGTCAGTTAGCAACAATCTTTCAGAAAAGAGCCTTTAAAAATGAGCTATCCATTTAGTCTACTCTTAGACTTTTTGGATAGCTCCTATTTATATCTTTTCTTTTAAATGCTCAAATAGTTGAACCATTTTCCATGTATCGTCACTCGTTTCACCAAAATCCTCAAGATCCCAATACAAACTTAAGATCGAATGACAAAATCCCCATAGAATGATTCTTTGTCTGTTTAATTCCAAATGATCAACTAAAATATCAATACGCCTTCCAATAATCTCTGACATTTTAACGGTTGGAACTTTATTCAATAGGAATTGAATCACATCATATTCCCTTTCCCCGATAAAGCCTTTAGGATCGATTGCAACCCATTTATTTGGATTATTTGAATAGAGAACATTATGATGATGAAGATCACCATGAAGTAAATATAGCTTCTTAATTGAATTTGTTAGTTTTGAAAATATCTCTTCTGCTTCAACTAACATCTTCACTGTAATTGGACCGACTCCAGCCTTATGTTTTTGACGGATCCTTTTAAACGTTTCCTCTCTTTGAAAGATAGTTGAAATACGAGAGTTTTGAGGAGCCTCTATCCACAATTCCCTCATAATTTTAGCCATAATAGCTGTAGCCTCTTCATCATTTGATAGAGTATAAAGTTTAACACCTGGTGAAATATGCTCCAGTATCATAATGCCTTTTTCTATTTCAACATCTATTAATTTAACTATTCCATTTCCTTGATAAAGTGTAAGAGCTTCAACTTCTTGTATGAATCCATCCCCATTTGGCACAACCAGCTTCACAACAACAAAGCTTCCATCATTTTTTATTGCTGGGGCAACAAAATTATATGACAACTCATATGGCTGCAGAATTTGAAGCCCCCATTTTTCTTCACAGTAACTCTTTAAGTCATTGAAATCTTCTAACCACTTTTCACCAATTTCTTTATGAATCGATTTAATTGTTTGAAAAAACCCGTTTGGTATATAATCCATGTTTCTCCCCCACGTCTTGCGTTACGTCCATATTCATACCTATCTCTTATTATCCTTTAATACCACTATTATTGTAAAAAAAGTAGCTTCTTTTGTTGATATATCTAACTTATACTTATAGATGATCTATGTTAAAATAGATTATCTTAATATACGAGGAGTATCAGCATGAAATTACATACCTTAATTGAGTATTGTCTACTAATTTTGTTTTCAGGAATTTACTTTGCTTTCCTTGGTTTTCATTCTAACGGGATTACGTTTATAATCGGCGTTATCTTTATTTACTTTATCATTACTTTATCATTAAAGAGGCTTCTTCCTAGGTATCAACTCGAAAATAAAAGATTACCTCTGCTACTAAGTGTAGTCCTTATCATTGGTGCAGTATTTGTCACCATGCTTTTTTTAACGATATTAGCAACTTAAACAAACCACTATTCCCCTAAAGTTGTAGGTGGTTTTCCCTGTTGCTTTTTTCGTTTTCTTTTCACAATGAACCATAGAATGATTAGAAGACCACCTATAACAAATAATATAGGTAAACTACCAATAAAAAACACAATAATTGAAGAGCTGGCTTGTAAAAGAAAATTAACGCTCTGCATAAATTGTTTTTTTGTTTCTTCCCAAGTATTTAACTCGGCATTTTCAAGTTCTGGTACGTTTACTTTCTTCTCTTTTATAAAAATTGTTACTGTTGCCAAACTCACCTGGTTATCTAAGTAATTCATTCTTCCTTTAATTTGTTCAATCTCTTCTTGAACAGTTGCTAAGTCAGTTGATATCTTTAGTAAATCCTCTGTTTTTTCAGCCTTCTCCATAAATTCCAGTAACCGTTTTTCAACAACTTGCTTTGATTTTAAGCGTGATTCTAAATCAACAAATTCCTCTGTTACATCTTGACCAGTAATCGATTGATCTACCACCTTGGTACTTCCATCCTCAACAACCTTAAGAAATGTTTGAAATCTTTCCTGTGGAATTCTCACTGTGAGCGTTCCCTCCACCAGATCCTTTTCGGCTGAATATGAATTTGAATCTACAATATATCCATTGGACTTCTCCAGCTCTTGTTGAATAAATGCTAATGTATCATCATAGCTATTAACCTGAATGGAAAGATTTGCTGTATAAATAACCATCCGATCACTTACATTTCCTATTTGCTTTTCTTGTGGGTTATTTTCTTGTTCTGAAGCATCTGTCGAAATTTCCGCTTTATTCTTTAACTCACCTGCTGATTCTGTTGCTGCATAATCTTGTGAATTACTACTATCATCAGATTGACTCTCCTCACTTGAATTACTGCTACATCCAGCAATTAAAACAGCTAGAAAAATTGATAGTAAAATTACCATCCACTTTTTCATCTCTCAACACATCCTTTATAAGGTCGTTATCTCTTATATCTAGACGTAAAGAAAAATAATATGTTACAAAATACCATGATAAGAACATAAGCGCAAGCGCATTAATCAGCTTCGGACAATAAGACCCTAGAGGAGCTATACATCTTAATTATTTTTACAAAAGTAAGACTTCTTAAGCTGAATGGGCGCGCTTATCAATAGTCCAGGAATGTTATAATAAATTGTTAAGCAATAAAAAAACGACGCTTTATGCGTCGACTACTTATGTATTATTCTGTTTTTTGAAAATGGTCAAACGGGAAAAAAATAAACTCTGATTTACCTAAAATACGGTCTGATTCAATTAACCCTAACCCATTTCGACTGTCCATACTATTTAATCGATTGTCTCCCATAACAAAGTAACTACCTTCGGGCACGACAACCTCTTCAAAATCACCAGTTAAAACCATTCCAAGATTTTCAGCCTCTTTTTTATTTTCATCTAAATAAGGTTCCTCAAAAAGACGGTCATTAACATATACTTGTCCTTCTTCAGCACTGACCTTATCTCCAGGTAAACCAATAATCCGTTTAACATAACGGATGTCTTCTTCTTCACCATCAATAATGACGATATCACCTTTTTCAATATCACCAATAAACTTTAATGTTTTATTAACAAAAAGACGGTCACCATCATGTAAAGTTGGATCCATTGATGAGCCTTCTACAAGATATGGCTCAAATAAAAAGAAGCGAATAATCATAGCCAAGCCTACCGCTAAAACAATTGCCTTTGTCCATTCCCATATCTTTGATTTTGTCGTTTCAGTTTCTGTTTGCGACATGAAAAGACCTCCTAATTCATTGCTCTATTACTATTATACCTCTTACCTATACTATTTGCTAAAAATAAAAAAAGCTTTATCTTAGTTGGATGATTCTAGTAAAATAGGAATGATTAGGAAAACTATTAATGGAGGATAAACAATCATGGAGACCTTGTTTAATATATTACGTTTCCTGCATATCATCGGCGGTTTTGTAGCACTGTTTGTTTTTTGGATTCCTATTGTAACAAAAAAAGGTGGAAAGCTTCATCATTTCTTTGGCTGGGTGTATGTTTACGGTATGATTGTTGTTGCGGTTAGTGCTTTTTACATGGGATTTTATCGTATATTTATAGATTTAACTTCTTCTAAAGAACTTATTTCTTTTTCTTGGTTTCTTATTTTCATTAGTATTTTAAGTTCTGCTTCTGCCTATTATGGGATTCGAGTTTTAAAATTTAAAAGACGCAAAAATCGACATACACATCCACTTGATGTTGGTTACCCATTGCTCCTTTTACTTTCAGGAATCGGAATATGCATATATGGTTTTATCAATTCTTCTTCATTATTAACATGGTTTCCAATCATAGGTGTTTCATTAGGAATCGTTCAACTATTATATTGGATTAAAAAACCAACTCGAAAGATGCATTGGTGGTTTGAGCATTTTTCAGGCATGTTAGCATGCTGCATTTCCACAATAACAGCATTCACTGTGTTTGGGGCTCCAAGACTTTTAAATATAGATTCAGTTAATATGATTTTGTGGTTTCTACCAACGATTATTATTACTCCGTTAATTGTAGGACTTGCCATCTACTACAGAAGAAAATTTAATAAGTCCCAATATATACGTGTTTAAAACTAATTTCAGTAGCATGTCCCCACTAAAGATAGTGTACGCTTTGGTGGGAACATTATGAGAGCCGTTATTCAATACTTACAAAACCTCAATATTTATATCAATATTACCTCTCGTCGCTTTAGAATACGGACAAAATTCATGCGCTTTCTCGACCAGTTCCTCAAGTTTATCCTTTTCAATTCCTGATCCTTTAACCTGCAAAGTAACGCCAATCTTAAATCCATCATCTGACTCATCTTTTAGCAAACTGACATTTGCTGTAACCTCAGATTCGAACTCCACTTTTTCCTTTTTGGCCATGAATTGTAATGCCCCATCAAAACATGCAGAATAACCAGCTGCAAATAATTGTTCCGGGTTCGTTGCCTCAGGATGCTCCTTGGCCTGTGGTGAACCTGGCATGGCTAGCTTTAAATTAATTTTCCCATCAGAGGATTCCACTCTACCTTCTCTTCCTCCAACAGCTCTAACAGTTGATGTAAATAATGGTTTTGACAAGGGAAATTCCACCTTTCAAATTTCAATAATACTATCACTACTAGTATGTACCCTTCTATTAAGATTACTAATCAAAAAAAGCTGATTGACTCGATGTTTCAAGTCAATCAGCTTTTCCATATTATTCAGTAACAGGTTTTTTCAAGATTCCTAGCATAATTGCTGTCACAACTGCACCAATTATAATTGCTAATAGATATAACAATGGGTTTCCTTCTACTAACGGAATAACAAATGCACCGCCGTGCGGAGCTCGTAAACCATTTCCAAAGAACATCGCTAACGCTCCGGCAACGGCTGATCCTGTAATAACGGAAGGAATAACACGTGCCGGATCTGCTGCTGCAAACGGAATGGCACCCTCAGTAATAAATGATGCTCCCATAATATAGCAAGTAATACCAGACTGACGCTCACGTTTAGTAAATTTACTTTTAAATAGGGTTGTTGCTAAAGCAATACCTAACGGAGGAACCATTCCACCTGCCATAACAGCAGCATGTGGCGCAAAGTTTCCTGCATCGATCATTGCGATACCAAATGTAAAAGCAGCTTTATTGATAGGACCACCCATATCAATAGCCATCATACCACCTAAGAGTAAACCAAGAAGTATTAAGTTTCCTGTTCCTAAACCTGTTAAGAAGTCACTAATCCCTGCATTTAACGCACTTACTGGCTTGTTAACAACGAAGAACATGATCATCCCAACTGAGAAAATACTTAACACCGGATATAATAGGACTGGCTTAATTCCCTCTAACGAAGTAGGCAAGCCTGATAATAATTTCTTTAAAAGAACAACAATATAACCAGCTAAGAAACCTGCAATTAAACCACCTAAGAAACCTGCTCCACCTTGTGCTGCCATGAAGCCCCCAACCATACCAGGTGCTAAACCAGGACGATCAGCAATACTTAAAGCAATAAACCCAGCTAATACTGGAATCATTAATCCAAAAGCATTTCCGCCTCCAATAGTCATAAGTGCTTCAGCAAAAACGTTATAATTTGGATCACCTGGCTCAAAAGCTTTAATTCCAAATAAAAACGATAAGGCTATTAAAATCCCACCACCAACAACAAATGGAAGCATATTTGATACACCATTCATTAGATGCTTATAAAAACCCGTTCTTTCGCCACTTCTATCTTCTTTTCTTGCTTCTCCACTTCCTTGATAAATTGGAGCATCCTGCTTAACAGCTCTATCTAAAAGTTCCTTTGTTTTACGAATTCCGTCAGCAACAGGAACAATAATCACATGTTTTCCTTTAAAACGTTCCATTTCAACTTGCTTATCTGCTGCAACAATGATCGTAGTAGCTTCTTCAATCTCAGCTGCCGTTAATACGTTTTTCGCGCCACCTGAGCCATTTGTTTCTACTTTAATAGAAAGGTCCATCTCTTTTGCTTTTTCTTTTAGTGCATCCGCTGCCATATAAGTATGGGCAATTCCTGTTGGACAAGCAGTTACAGCAAGGATTTTTCCTGCAGTAGTCCCCTTCACTTCTCCAGTCTCTTCTTGAACATCATATTGATCAATAATAGCTAATACATCTTCTACAGTTTTAGCATTTAATAGTAAATCTCTTACTTCTTGCTTCATTAAAATACTAGAAAGTTTTGATAAAGCTTCTAAATGCGTATTATTTGCCCCCTCTGGAGCTGCGATCATAAAAAACAGATAGCTTGGCTGCCCGTCTAATGATTCATAATCCACACCATCAACTGAACGACCAAACACAATAGCCGGCTCTTTTACAGCACTCGTTTTAGCATGAGGAATAGCAATTCCATCTCCAATGCCCGTCGTGCTTTGATTTTCGCGATCTAAAACAGCCTTTTCATAAGCAGCTTTATTAGAAAGTTTACCAGCGCTGTCTAAAACTTCTACTAGTTCCTTTATAACATTCTCTTTAGATGTAGATTTGATATCTAATTTAATTGTGTTTTTTGTTAATATCTCTGTAATTCTCATCTTACTTCCCCCTCTAAAACCTTTTTACTTCAAATTGAGGCAATAACTCTTCTATTTTTTCTTTTGTACATAGCTCAAGTGAAAATGCTGTAGCACTACCTGAAGCAACACCAATTTTAAAAGCTTCCTCGATAGGTTTGTTTGTTGCATAGGCACTTATAAATCCACCTACTACCGAATCACCCGCTCCAACAGAATTCAACACTTTACCCTTTGGAACATTTGCTACAAAACTGCTATTTTCTGTAACAAGCAAAGCTCCCTTTTCTGCAAGCGAAACGATCACATGTTGAACTCCTTTTGCTATAAGCATTTTTGCATATTCATGTGCTTCTTCAACCGTCTCAATGGTTGTTTGGAATAATTCACCTAATTCGTGATGATTTGGTTTAATTAAAAATGGCTTTTCAGATACAACTTCTTTTAGTGCATCACCTGAAACATCAGCAACCACTTTCATTCCTTTTCCTCTACAAACCTCCATAATCCGCTTGTAAATTGATGATGGTAATGTTCCTGGTATACTACCTGCCAATATAACGATGTCATCCTTATTCATTTGTTCAAACTGCTGCAAAAATAGATTTAATTGGTCATCTGAAACACTTGGTCCTAATCCATTTATCTCTGTTTCAACATCTGTTTTTAGTTTAATATTAATACGTGTATCACCAGATACTCTAATAAATTGATGGTTAATATTTTCAGCGGTTAAAAAATCTTCTATAAAAGATCCCGTAAAACCACCAAGAAATCCTATTGCTTTAGATTCAACCCCTAAACGTTTCATTACTCTTGAAACATTTATTCCTTTTCCACCAGGGAACTTTGAATCTTCTGTCATTCTGTTCAAAGCTCCTAATTCTAATTGTTCAAGCCTAACGATGTAATCAACTGATGGATTCAATGTCACAGTATAAATCATGAATTCACTACCTTTATTGCTATATTTTTTGTATACGGATAAGGAACCTTTTCCTCCCCTTCATCCGTATAATCTTTATCTCAGAAAGCTGAGCAATTTTAGAATCTCTTCATATTACTTCTGATTCAGATGTATTTATTTAGATAATAAGCTCCTGAATTTTAATGGATGACGACTAGGAGTTAACAATTATCAGTACCTCTAAAGTCTTTGTAAGCGAATACATCATTCACTTACACCTTATTATACTGTCACTTCTTTTCAAAATCAATCATAAAATATCAAAAACTATCATTTCTTAGTCGTTTCATCTTTACATCGATCACAAACACTCATAATTTAAAATTATCAACTATTAACTTCTTGTTTTCTTCTACTTTAAGTCCTTTACGCCTTTAAAATTGAAGCACCTTTTCTTTTTATTGGTACACCTCAAATATCAATTGAATTATATATTTACCATTCCACAACAAAAAAAAACCACTCAGAAAGCAAACGCCAATGTGAGGGTTTTTCTACATTTATTCATATCGTAATGATTCAATCGGACTTAATCGAGCCGCTTTATTTGCTGGTAGCATACCAAAAACAATTCCTATAATCATAGAGAATAATAACCCGCCGACAACAACTTGCCATGAAATCAGTGGTGGCCATTTAGCAAAGATGGATACGATATTTGCTGCAACAGCACCTAATATGATCCCTATAATACCTCCAATAAGGGTAATAGTCACAGACTCAATTAAAAATTGCGTAAGAATTTGGCGCTTTGTTGCGCCTAATGCTTTTCTAATACCGATTTCTTTTGTTCTTTCTGTTACAGATACAAGCATAATGTTCATCACACCAATTCCTCCAACAACAAGTGAAATTCCTGCGATTGAACCAATAATTAATGTCATAATTGTAGTAATTTGACCGATTCCTTCTGCCATTTCTTCCATGTTAAATACTTTATATGAATCTTCGGTATTATGTGATGTATTTAAAAGAGTTGTAGCTTTATCCCCAACTTCCTTCATCACATCTGCATTTGCTGCTTGTAACGTAATTTGATTAAAGTCATTTATCCCAAAAGAATTTCGAAATGTGTTCCAAGGAACATATACTTCCATTCCACCAAAAGCAAATAAGCCAGTAGGTTTATCGAGCACACCGACAATCTCTATTGGTTGGCCACTTACCCAAATTACTTTACCAATAGCAGTGTCATTATCGAAAAATTCATTACTGAGTTCATCACTAATAACCCCAACTCTAGTACCTCCGATGTAATCAGCTTCCATAAGGTTTCGACCAGATTGAACTGTCCTTGAATTCACTTCCATATACGATTTGTTTACCCCATAAACACTAGTATCAGCAGTTTCTTCACGGAATGTTGTTGGAAAATACTCTGTTGAAGATGCAACAACCTTTTTTACCTCAGTAATTTTGCTTAAGGCGTTGACATCTTCTTGACTAAATGCTGCATTCATATATGCATTCGGGTTCGATAACAACTCTTCTTCACTAGGTTCATAATAAACTTCAATTGTATTACCTGGACCTGTTATGGAAGTTTTCAATAATTGTTCTCCACCTTGCCCTATTGCAACAACAAGAATGACTGATGCCACTCCAATAATAATGCCTAACATAGTTAAAATTGAACGCAATTTATGAGCTAGAACTGAGCTTAACGCCATTTTTATGTTTTCCATTAAACTCATCTATAACTTCCCCCGCTCTTCATCGGAGAGTATAATACCGTCTCTAACCGTTATGATTCGATTTGCATATTCAGCTACTTCTTGTTCGTGTGTAACAAGAATGACTGTAGCTCCTTCTTTATTTAATTGTAAAAATTGTTCCATTATAGATGTACTCGTTTTACTATCAAGTGCCCCTGTTGGCTCATCAGCTAATATGATTTTTGGATCGTTTACAATTGATCTAGCAATAGCTACACGTTGTTTTTGTCCTCCAGATAATTCGTTTGGAAGATGATTCATTCTGTCGCCTAATCCAACCTTCTCAAGAACCTTTTGCGCCCGTTCTTCTCGCTCCTTTTTCTTTAGGCCTGCGTACACCATTGGGAGCTCAACGTTTTTTAAAGCTGTTAATCGAGGTAAAAGTTGAAATTGCTGAAAAACAAAACCGATTGAGAGATTCCGTACTTTTGCAAGCATTTCGTCCTTATATGCAGATATGTCCTCTTGATCAAGCAAATACGTTCCAGAAGTAGGGTTATCTAAACATCCAATAAC
>JAPSLU010000208.1 GCA_031180405.1 Bacillus sp. (in: firmicutes)
GGCCCTTCTATATTGGCTTTATTAAGTGCATCTCTTATTTCCTCTACGATGTTTTCAACTGTTCGATCCTTATTGGTGGTATCACTCCAGCCGTATCCAAAAGTCTCTACCACTACTATTCTATTATTCTTGGCCATTTCATCCATTAAAGGTTCAAAATCCAAAGCAGGTGCTGCGGTACCGGCACCACTTAATAAGACAATCGTGTTTTCACCTTTACCCTTTGTATATACATGCATTTTCTTTCCGTCCAACTCAACTAATAATCAGATTATGATTGCATATGAGCAAAATAAATATCCTGCGTTAGGTCATATTATCCAAATAAAAAATATCACCGCAACAATCAATAAAATATTTCTAATAAAAATCCAAACTCTAAACTTTTTCCATGTTCTCACTATGTTCACCTATTTCTGTAAAAAGTAGTTATATCAGATATACTGTTCTCTTTTTTTTCTATAACTGCTTATCATTTTATAGCCGTTTTTTAAAATCTTGTTTAAAGTTAGTTTAAAAATAGTATAAATTTTTTCAGGAGCCTTTCTTAAATAAAATCCAACGCCAAAATTTGAAAATGTTATCCAGCAATCTGGCCCATTTACATGAAGAAAGCGCATCTCTTATTCAAGAAAATGCGCCATATTCTTGAATAATCAATGATCTTATATAAGTTGTTATTTAGATAAATTTTAATTTTTAAATTGCAACATGGGAGAAGTAAAATAGAAGATTCTATGTTTTGCTACGTTTATATCGTCAATCTCTATTCAATATCTCCGTTTTCCTATTCCTATGCCTCACTTTAAAATATAGAAAGCGTTCTACGCCGTTTATCAACAATAATGATTTTAAGATAGACTGTTTGATAAAACATGGATAAATCGCTCATTAGATCCATTCCAAATGGTCACCTCTAAAAAACTTCCCCGTGAAAGTACTTTGCTTTAGATATATCCTGAGTCTTAATATTGGCAATAATTCGTTTGACCTTCATTACTACATCCTCCTAAATTTTTGATATAGAATTAATCTATAACCTGATCCAATAGTTCAATCTTACAGTAAATAAATTTGTTGCATCATTTGTCCACTGAACAAAACCTACCTTTTGTTTACTTGCTTTTTCATTACTGCAATGATCTCATCGATATAAGGTAAATGATCCACGTATAGATCAAGTTGCAAAGGAAGTTGCTGACAATATGGATCATGGAAATTGGGATTATTAGAATTTCGAATTTGAAACGTTAAACGTAAAGCAGTTGCCAGATGGTTTATCTGGGTACCATATATCTCTTTTACAATGCGGTCACCCCGAGGCAAATGTTCTAAAAATGTCAGATGAGGAAGCTGAGGGAGAACTTGATGCAATTAGCATGGGCTAACTCTTGATAGATCAGTTGATTAGGAAGGGCAACATGGCAAGCTTTATTGTTTGCTCCAGTCATATGAAAGCATCGAAGGTCAAAGGGGATTTCCCCGAAATTATTTATACCTACATTTCAAACGATTCACACATAGGCTGGCCTTACTCTCTTACTGCAGATTGTAACGATGCTTATGTTTTTAATAAATTTGAATGGATAGTCACTGAGTTTATAGCCAGTTGTTGGGGGCGCAGATAAAAGAGTTGAATTGATCAGGAGGGAAAGAGGATGAACACGAGCCATCAAAACATAAATCCAGAAGTACAAAGGATATTGCAGGAGGCTAAAGCTGAACCAACATTTAACGGTACTGTTCTTGAAGGTAGAGAACGTTGATACACATTTATTAATGAGAAAGATGTACAAAAGTATGTAGATTGGAATGAACAAGGCAGCTTTTACGAAGCATTAAACAGCATTGCTAAGAAAGTTGAAGCTGGAAGGGTAAGCCAGGGCAAAACTCCATACAACAGTTACATCGTCATTAATACGTTATAAGTAACCGTAATTTCCAATTCATCTTTTACATGCATTTCTTATCCCTCCTTTTTTTGGGCAACATAACTATCATTTTGTTTCGCTAAATTATCGAAATGCGCTAAAAGAATGGTCTAATTTACATGTTATAATACATAGGAAAAGTGAAAAGGAGGTACTTTTATGGATATTAAAAATATCGACGCAAATATACTGAATATTTCAGAGAGAATATTGGCACTAAAAAGCGCTGAACTACCAAAAGAAATCAGACAATTAGATACACACAGTTCACCCCAGAGTGAGCAAGTACTTCAAAATTGGCGTGAAGAACTTATTGATTTATTCGCTTACTCATTCACTAATTTAGATACCAAGAATAAATTCGATGTAGAAAACTGGGGCGAAGAAACTTTAAATTTATTAATCAAGATTGATTTTTCTCTTGATAACGCCATTAAGGTTATAAGGTACTATCGAATTATAGTTGGTGAAATTATTAAGAATGAAGCAGAAAAAATAGAACTTTCGCTGTCCGATTACCACGACCTCATCTTCAAATTTACTTCTATCATAGATTTTGCTATTCATTGGCTAAGTATTACTTATACACGCTTCTACACCAATAGAATTAACGCAGCGGAAACATCTGTATTAGAGCTCTCTATTCCAGTCATAAAAATTTTGGACGGGATAGGTATTCTGCCGTTAATTGGAGATATTGATACAAAAAGAGCTCAAGAACTTATGGATCAAGCACTCCTAAAAGGAGGAAGCCTTTCCCTTGAATACCTATTAATAGACCTTTCAGGTGTGCCTATTATTGATACGATGGTAGCTGATAGGATCATTAAGGTATTTGATTCACTTAAGCTAATCGGCATCAAACCGATACTTACAGGTATTAGACCAGAAGTCGCTCAAACGATGGTTCAATTAGGTATTGATTTTGGTTCCGTAATGACTTATTCAAATTTTCAAGATGCCCTTATAAATATTAGAAAATTTTAAAAGCGTCTAATCTTCCCCCTTCTACTTGTTAGTTAGGTGAGTTTTTAATACATAGTTTGTATCTGAAATGCATAACCATCTTTTATCCTAGGAACCATATCCATGTGAGCAAGGGCTCTTCCACTTCAGGCTCCATATTTCTAACCCTTGCTCGCAGTCTATACGCATAATTCCAAAATTACCAGGCATAATGTATCTGAAGTAAGGGCGTCATCAATTCTCCTTTAGTATTGAAAAATTTTAACTTCTTCTCATTGACCGAACAAGTTTTTGCATTTCTAGAGCTATAATTTCGACTTCCTTTGCTCCTCCTTCCACCGTATCTAAGTCTCTTGTTCCAGAAACAATTGCATCATGGAGTACCACCTCTGATTATTTATGCAGCAGAGCTAAGAAGGAAAACAGTTTGAGTCTCTTTTTTGTATACTTTGTAGACATCTATTGCACTCCCTTACTCAATAGTTACATTTAAGGTAAACTTTCTATCATTTAGTTGCATAAAATATTCGAACTTCGTCCTTAATATATACTCACCTTATTTATTCTTTTGTTTAAACTTGATTTATTAGGGTATTGTTTCGTTATTGAAAAATAAAAGGAATATCTTGAAAGGAAAATCAACATGATTCCAATTGAACTTATTTGTCACGAATTAAAGCGATTAATGGACGATTATTATAAATGCGAAGATGCTGAACTCAAAGTACAAATACAAAGTGATATTAAACTTTTAAGTAAAGCCCTATTTCTTAGTGATCTTCCTTATGAATTTCACTAATAATTTTTTTGCTCGCACCATTTTTGAATAATGGGCATATACTGCTGGGAACACACACACCTATTCAACTTGCCGCACTTTTGCGGTTTTTTTGTGCATAGTTGTGTACTATCTGTATAAGCAAAGCCAATTTTCATCCAAATCCGCCTTGATTTGGTCCTTGCTCGAACTAGTATAGGTTCCTGGATTAGCCGTAAGTCTGCGGCTTTTATTTGTGTCAAAAATGCCTAAATCAATTTAACCTGGACAAACTATCTGCATGAGCAAGGCCAATCTCTTATCCACATCCACCTCAATTAGGTCCTTGCTCGCAACATAATGCTTATTGAGGAAATCATCATCGAACTTTGTCTAAAATACATAAATACTATATTTTTGGTAACAAATAAAGAAATCAATCATCTTTGGAGAAAGGTAGGATTTTGTGTTTAGGGACACTGGAAAGATAATTAAATGGTTCACGATATTTAATATAGTGAACATTATTATTGCTGCAATAGTAGGGCAAATACAAACCGAATATCTTATACGACAAATAAATGAAAATACAAATCGTAATAACAACTAGGGATTTCCCTTACTCAATATTTTCTCAACATTTCAACACTTATGATTAGGATTTAAACAATTACCTACTAGTTAGATCAAGCATATAGATGTATTAGATCCCCTACTTAATAATGTTTCAATCTGCGCCCTTTAATGGGCGTTTTTACTTTTTTTCTGACAGCTCTATCCAATATCGATTAGGAAGCTCATCCCGAGTCTCCAGTGGGCTATTGCTGAAATGTTGAACCCTCCCCGCAATATTGGATAAAACTTTAATTACCCAATCAGCTTTAATTGCGAATGATGGCTCAGCATATATTAGTTCTTTATCTGGGAATAAACAGCAGCAACCTCAAAATCAGGATTATAAACTTTTGCCATCCACATCACATCGGGAATTCTGGCACCATTCTCGGCAGAGAATACGCCCAATTGCTTCATTCTTTTACCATCCGAGAATCCTAAAATCCCCTGTATTACCCCTCCAAAATTCGGTATAAATTAGAAAAAGGGTGTGATAAAAGTGTCACTTGCCTATTTGCTAACTTTTATTCCTCTATTCATTATTGGTACGATATTTTCAAGATTCGAAAACTTCTCAGCTAATGAAAAGGTTTTTCTTCCCTTATTACTTGTAATTCCATTGTATTACTTAATAACTAAGATTCCTGGAACCGATCGTAGAATTAAGAAAAGTTACGGAATTACATTGATAAGCTTGATGGTTGTATTTTTTTATTCCCATGAATCCAATTGTTCTTTTGTTTATTCCTCTACTAGCACCGACAATGGTGCCTTTTCTTTTTTGCTAGGAAACATAATACAATTTTGTTTAGAACAAGCGACAACTGCTTATAACCGATAAACTCCTGCACATATTCTGTTCACTTTCAATGGGTTCCTGTTATAATTATAATCATGCAAAACCCAATTTCACCAAGGGTTTTCGGCATTTTAACAATTTCAGGAGCATTTCATCCTTATGAAGCGATTTTCTCCTTTTTAAATAAGTTTATTGTGAGGTGTCCCCCTTGGCTGTAACTAAACAACATGAATACTATGAAAACCGCTTAGAAGCAATTATTAAAGACATGCCAGATTATGTGAAAAAATACGTTGATGATAAATTAGATATCCGCTCCCCTCTCACCCTATTTAATTATGTAAGAGATTTTAGGGAGTTTTTTAACTGGTTAATTGCTGAAGAAATTGTTGAATCCGGTTCAGTAAAAGACATCCCTGTTGAAGCATTAGAAACCCTCTCACTTGATGATGCCAATAACTATTTCAAGTTCGTTTCAAGGAAAAAATATAAAGTTTCTAATATAAATGATGAAACAAAAAAAATTGATACAAAAACAGTAAATAGGCACAAATCCTCTCTCCGATCTTTATTTAAATACTTAACTGTTGAATCAGAGGTTTCAGATGGGAAGCCGTATTTTGAGAGGAATGTAATGGCGAAGATTCCAATAAAAAAGGTTTCAGAAACTTTAAATGAACGAGCAAAGAAAATTACTGATAAGATCTTTATAGAAGATATGGACATAGATTTTTTGGAATATGTTCAAAATGAATATGCTGCCTCCCTATCTCCAGCTCAAATGAGGTATTTCAAGCGCGATAAAGAAAGAGATTACGCAATCCTCTCTTTATTCTTGGGTAGTGGTATTCGTGTAAATGAACTTACAAATTTGAGAATTAAGGATATAGACTTTAGCGCTAAAGAGATTAGTGTTATTAGAAAAGGAGGAAAAAAGGATACGGTATCTATTACTCCCTCCTCTCTTGAAGACGTCAAGGCCTATTTAGATGTTAGAAAAGATAAATATAAGGCTTGCAATGGTGAAAATGAATATATTTTTGTGAAAAATTTAAAGGGTAATCCACACCCTCTTACAAACCGCGCCGTTGAAGATATCGTTTATAAATACACTAAGTCTTTTGATAAGCGTATGTCCCCACATAAACTTAGACACACTTATGCGACTAATTTAGCAGAGCAAACCGGTGGTGACATCCCTTTAATCATGAATCAATTAGGCCATACTCAATCTGATATATCTCTTTTATATATAAACACAACAAGGGAAAAACAAAGGTTAGCTTCAGAGTTGTTGGATAAACGAAGAAAGGGCAAATAGCTATCATTTGGTAAAAAGCACGCCAAATGATGCTACTAGTGTGAAAAAAAGCCTCATAAAATACAAAATGTATTTATGAGGCTTTTTTCTTTTTTAAAATTATTCTGGTTGGCAGCAGAGCTCACCTTCACCTTTTTCAAGAGAAGATTTTAAGCTGCTTAGTACACCGGACCAGGCCATCTCATGCCACTTATATGCTTGATCCCACTCTTCTCCATTTTTCCAACCTGTGTGGTTTACTTTTACTTCTGTTGTATATTCATCAATTTCTTTGAAGCTTACTTGTACCAGTGTCAATTCACCATGGTTCATAAGTTCATCGAATTGATCAGGACCCTTCCATTGAAAGTTCAATTCTTGTTGAGGAATGAGTTTCTCTATTTTACAACCTTTTGTACACATTCCAGTAGTGTTACCTGGTTCAAAGTAAAGTTCAAATGCTCCGCCTTCTTTAGGTTCTACGATGGCATCACTAGCAAACCACTTAGAAACACGATCTGATATAGTCCATGCATGCCAAACTAAAGATAATGGTGCATTAATTACAACATCTTTTGATAGAACCTTATTTTGAGATGTAGTAGACAAAAAAATCCCTCCTAATGGTAGATAAACACTAACTTATTTTACCATTTCAGGAGGGAGGTTGGTATAAAGAATTTTTAGAATTTTACAAAAGGTACTATTTTACTACGATAATCAATGTTGGTGATTATGCTGATGTCCTGCTTCTTTTTCTTCTTCGGAATGGCCTTTGCAGAAGTCTCCAATGTGTGTCTTTACCTTTTTTAAATAAGCAACCGGTTCGCCATCCGGATCTTCCACATTAAACAATGGAATTCTGACATCACCTGTGCCTCCTCCCTGTCCAACTGGAGGGACATGAGTAATTGTATGCTTTAATTCGATAGGCTCTTTATTGAACGCGGTTAATCCCAAATCTGGTAGATTAAACTTTGCAAAGTTATTCATTTCACACAATTTTGCGCCACCTGTTGGGATATCTGTAAAGGCTGTCCCCTTCTGGACTCTTCCTTGCGACTGTTGAAATTCATTATTTGTAGAAACTTCAACTCTACCAAGTCTTTCACTAATACCTTTTACATCTAATTTTTTCATTTTAATGTCGATTTCTGCTTCATTCCAATCGGAAGAAGTTGGATGCTGCCTTTCAATCTGATAAGTTCCTTTCAGCTCAATGGTTTCTTCTCCTACACCTGGAACCTCGATTGTATCCCATGCCATAAATTCCAGAAGATCTTCACCACCAACTGGCATACTGAAAGGCTTCAATTCTGAAATGTTTTTCGCTGAAGAGCAGCACCCATCTGGAGCACCATTATTGCTTTTAATTTGCTGCAGATCCACGCCAGAAATATCTGCAAGAGACTGTACAAAATCATCCCATCCTACTACAGGTTCAACGTTTGGATGTTCTCCAGTAACAATACACCAAGGAACAACTTTTTTAATTAGATCTTGAGGATTCTCTGTATCAATTACAAGTGTTGCTGCTCTATTTCCGGCATTAACATACCCTACTTCAACATC
>JAPSLU010000209.1 GCA_031180405.1 Bacillus sp. (in: firmicutes)
TCCCTGAGGATGTACGCAAAGCTCTTAATCTTTTAAAGTGAGTGTTCATCTGCTGCAAAACTACCCATGTTTTGCTTTTCTTACAGCCGTCAAAAAGGATTTGATGAAATTGATCGTCTAATTCATATAGCTTAGTAAAATTTTTCTTAGCATCGAATAATTTCTGCATGGCAATATTGGTTTCTAATTGGATAAAATAATCCTCAGGAAAATGTTCACAAGCAAGCCGAACAATTCCTCTTTCAATGTTTTCCCTCATAAACCTAGCTTCTTCCACCTGTTCTAGATTTATCCTTGATACAAATGTTCCTCTTTGAGGATAGATTTCCAAAAATTCTTCTTGCGCTAGTTTTTGAAACGCTTCCCTAACTGGTGTTCTGCTTACTTGTAATATTTCACCTATTTCCTTTTCAGAAATCTTTCTACCAGGTTCGAGTTCTAATTTTAAGATTTGGGTCTTTATCGCAGTATAAACATGATCCCTGATAGACCCTCTATTATTTATTTTGGTTTCCGATAATAAATTCATGCTTCACCTCCAATAGACCACCTAAGCTTGGTAACATTAGTTGTATGAATGTATTAAAAAAATTTATCTTTTGAAAAATAGTGTTCTGTGGAATCATGGTAACCAGTGCCGGAAGCCCCCTTGCACACTACCACACTCTATCTAATAGCTATTATTGCGTCCTTTATCACCCCTAAAAATTTTGATAACGCTTACAAATACTCATTGAAATAAACTCATGTAAAGTATTAAATCACACTAGTATAAATAATATACTAGTACACCAAGAATTATATAATATTTAACCAATAATTCAATAAATATTTTGAATATTTTTAATATTCTACATAATTAGTGGAAATCTCCAAAAATTCGAGAATATTTTATTTAACGAGTTTACAAAAAAACGCCAATAACTCCTCCCACAAATAGAGGCAATATTCACTTTTTTAGAAAATCTCCAAATGGAAGGTATGCTTTGACCACGGTACGATTACAAATAATAAAAAAGCCCCAGTTCCTTAACAAGGAACTGAAGCTTCTATTCTGATGATCCGAGAGGGATTCGAACCCCCGACCCCTACCCTGTCAAAATTAGGTGGGGAATTAATAGGGTAAATCTAATAAAACTGAGTTAAAATAAGTATTGGTAAATCAGTGTTTTTAGCTTGTCGTTGTAAAATAAATTAAATAAAAACAATTAAATAAATTAAGTCTGTGCAATTTTGAGTATGCGGTCTAGCTAAGGATATCAAGCTTTATAGTTCAAAATAATAAAACGATATCAATTATACCTTTCAAGTACATAACAATCATTAAAAAATTGAAATAGACTTACAAAATCACGGTTATTCGAGTTCTTTTATTCTGATCGTCTTATGCAAGGACATACCACACCTGATAGGTTCTTACATATTGCACTTACCTATCCAAACTTGTTAGCAGTCTAAATTGGTTAATTTATAAAAAAGATCTCTAAAATTAAAGAAGGATGCCTCTTTATAAAAAGAATGGCATCAGGAAGTTAAATATCCAAAAAGTACTTCACAAAGTTTATTACAAGCACCCACAATTTATTTGATTGAAGTGGTCTCTTTTAAAACTCATAAAAATTATTAAAGTAAAACCTTATTCAAGTGGCCAATCCTAGGTGATACAGTTTGTAGGTAGTCTGACCTTAATCTGTAAGCAACTACTTTACTTTTAAATTGTTTGACTACATCAACGTGATCTGTATAACAGAAAACAAATAATGTGACATTTTTTTTCCCTCTTTTCATGTCGACAACAATTGGGTTTACGTCCGTATCTGGATTCAAGAATAACTTCTCATTCCCTGGAAAAATATAATACTTTTTCAAAAATGTTGCTTCATTAAAATAATCAGTAAATTTTATTTTCTCTTCAGATTCCATATGTTTTCCGTTATATGTTATTTTGACATCTTTTGAATTCAGATTTGGATGCATTGCAAATTTACTTAAAATCCAATCTACAGCATCAGATGGCATACAGGTTAAACCAATTTTAATTGCAGCGAGTAAAAACGAAACAATAAAAGCCCATATCATTTTAACTTATCCACTCCTTATGCACCTTAAATCTTAGATATAGTGATTTAAATCTAAAATAATATTCAAATATGAGACTCCGAAAATATTTACATAGAAAAACTGTTTCTCTTATGTTTAATTATATAAATGTAAAGGGTAATTTTTAATAACAGTTAATTTGCCTCTTTAATGTATTTATATATGACATCTTATTTTAAAAAAATATACCCACCAACAGCTAAAATAGAAAGAATTATCACTACAGCATAAATAGTTGTTAATCTACTAATATTACCTTTTGTATTTTTACTATAACTAACCTCTGTATCCTTTGCTGCATATATTGTTCCAACTAATGCCAATACCGCTAAAACAATAATAAAAATTACTGCAAATGCCATTTACAAATCTCCTCTTACAATATTTTATGTGCCTGAAATATTAAAAAATATAAACAAACAAATTAAAACTAGAATCAAGTTAGTTATCTTTTTATATAGTAACTTATGATATTCACTAGTTAACCATCCAATTATAGAATATTTAAACCGTCCACTTTAATAATCTTTTTGGTGAATACCACATAATTATTCAAATAGCTTTAAAGCTTCAGCAAATCTTGAAACGCCCTCTTGAATAGAATTCATATCTCCTCTTCCAAACGTTAATCGCACATGAGCCTTCTTTGTACCTAAAATACTTCCGGGAACAAAAGCCAGTCCTCTTTTCATCGATTCTTCCAATAAATGATCTTCATTTATATCAGAATGCAATTTACACCATAGATGAATTCCCCCATTTGGAACAAGAAATTCTACCTTATCTCTCAGAAGTTCATTTAAACTTGAAACTAAGCGGTCCCTTCGTATGTTTAATTCATTTCTAAGTAAAGTTATGTGTGTATGAAAACTTCCTGATCCTAAAAATTCATTAGCAATCCACTGTGGGAAAACGCTATGTCCAAAATCTACTTGCTGCTTAGCATCTGCAAGTCGTTGAATAACCTGTTGTGGCCCAATAACCCAGCCTATCCTTAATCCAGATGCAACGATTTTAGATAAGGAACTAACATATAATACATTCCCATCTTGCTCAATTGATTTTAAAGTCGGATTCACTTCACCACTATAGGAGGTCATACTATACGGGTCATCTTCAATGATCGGTATACCAAACTCAGTCGATAGTTCTAACATTTTTTTCCTTCGATCTAATGAGAGAACAGTTCCTGTAGGATTCTGATGATCTGGATTTAGAAAAACCATCCGAATTCGATGCTTTTTGTGTAATTCCACAAGATCATCAGGGTTTATACCATGTTTGTCTACAGGTAAAAGAAATGTTCTTATTCCAGCCGACTGAAAAATAGGAAGGGAGAAGCAATATGATGGATCTTCAATCGCTACTGCATCCCCAGGTTTGAGCAAACACTGAACGATAAGATGTATGGCTTGCTGGGCACCAGAGGTTATTAAGATAGAATTCTCATTTGCATCTATATTTTTATATTTCTTTACATGTGAGGCAATAGTATTCCTTAGTGTTTCATTACCTTGTGGATGATCATATCCAAGGTGACCAATAAAAGGTTGTTTTGAAAGGATTTTTCTAAATTGGTCAACAGGAAACAAGTTCGGTGCCAATTCCCCACTGGCTAAGTTTATTAAGTCGTTTTTCTGAGTTTCCTTTCGAATTCGCTGAATCAATGGCAGATTTGGTAAAAATGAACCGTCTTCCACATAACGCCCCCAATTTGGGATTCGCTTATGGGATATCCCCCAAATATCTGTACTAATTCGCGTACCACTTCCTTTTTTACGTTCAACAATTCCAAGCGATTGTAACTCCTCATAAGCGGCGACTACTGTGCTACGATTCACCTGAAGCTCCTGTGCCAACGCTCGTTCAGAAGGAAGCATAGACTCCGGTAAAAAAGTACCTGAAGAAATTCCTTCTTCAATATAAGTGACAATTTGCTTATATATAGGCTTATTTAGTGTACGGTCTGGTTTCCATTCCATTTAGATTCTCCTAAGCTATAGTAAGGTACATTTCTATCAAAATAGTAATAACACCGATACATTCTACAATCTTAACTATATATCTGCTTTAAATGGTTAATGTGAACCCTAAGTTGCTATATTTAATTTCTTATTTTTTCATAATAACTAGACAATTCCATAATCATAGCCCCCATACGCTCATGTTCAGGAACTAGATATTTTTCCACTCCTTCTTCAACTAAAGCCTCTGCAGTAACTTTCCCAACAGCAACCGCTAAAGCATTCTCAGCAAATGAGTTCAAAACTTCAGCTGAAAGACCCTCTTTTCTAGCGAAGTCAAACAAAGAACGAACTTGTATAGCTGTTGTAAAACAAACTGAATCCACTTTATTTCCTATCAGTTCTTTACACAAAGTTCTAACAGTATCCACCTGAGGAGCTATATGCTGATAAGGTAGGATGGTAAAAACAGATGCCCCTCTTTCTTCTAAAAACTTTACTAATAAAGGTGCATTTTCCCCATGAAGCTGAATCATTACTTTCTTTCCTTTAAAATCAAAAGGTTCCAACGATTGTATCAAACTTTTAGTTGTTCCATCTTGATCTGCAGCAATGGGCTTAACCCCTAGTTTATTTAAAGTCAAACGTGTTTTATACCCTCTCGTAGCCAAATTAGCTCGTTGGATTAGCTGCAAGAACTTTTCTTTAACCTCAAGTTTTTCCGATAAATTTATTAAAGCTTCCGTTCCAATCCCAGTCGTAAAAACTATCCAATCCGCTCCCTCATTAATAAACTTTTTCAGCTCAGGTTCTACCTCCTTCTCCGCTAAAAATACTGTTCCTTGAAGAGAACGGATAAGAGGGGTACCTCCCTGTTTTTCAATCAATTTACTGATTTCCTCCGTATTCCGGGAACCACCGATAACAACACGTTTTCCTTCTAATCGTTTTCTCACATCCCTACCTCTTTCCCATAGATTTTTCTTTGTTATCTTTTACCCGTTCTTAACTTACGATTACCTTTATTTATTAATTTTTATCCCTTTCTTCGGCTCTTCATCTACAATTAGCTGAAATACATCTGGTCTTGAATAATGACCCACTACATCAAAATCTAGATGACTTTGAGCAATTTCATTTAGGTCCAAATCCGCTATAAGTATTTCTTCTTTTCCAAAAACCGGTCCAGAAAGATAATCTCCTAACGGTCCAACTATCGCACTACCTCCCGTACACATTTCCTGAGGAGAAGATTCTAAATCATCATAACAAGCTAAGTCTGTTGGATACATATCCTTCGTAACGTATTGATTACATGAGAGGACAAAACATCTCCCCTCCACTGCAATATGACGAATCGTGGATTGCCAAACGTCTCTAGCATCGGCAGTAGGAGCGATATAAATTTGAATTCCTTTGTTGTACATCGCTGCCCTTGCTAGTGGCATATAGTTTTCCCAACAAATGAGAGCACCTATTTTTCCATAGGAGGTCTCAAAAACCGGTAATGTACTTCCATCCCCTTCCCCCCAAATAATCCGTTCAGATGCAGTTGGTTTTAATTTACGGTGTTTACCAAGTAAGCTACCATCTGGTCCAAAAAATAGAACAGAACAATAAAGTGTACCACCGCTAGTCTCATTGTCTCTTTCTGTGACTCCAATGATTAAATAAACACCTGCTGCTCGGGCTGCCTCTCCTAGTTGCTCCGTTGTTTCACTAGGTACTACAACTGAATTTTGCCAATATCGAAACCAATCCTCTCTTCCTTCCTTAGAACGACTACCGATTATCGCCCCGAAAGAAAGGCCTCTTGGATAAGCCGGTATAAAGGATTCCGGAAAAACCACAATATTTGCCCCTTTTTCTCCCGCTTGTTTTGTTAATTCAACCGCTTTCTCTGTACATGCTTTTTCATCCATAATAACTGATGCAGCTTGTATAACTGCGACTTTTACCCGATTATGCTTTTGAATGTTCATATCATACACTCCTATCCTAGTTAGTTTTGTTCAGATAGTACTTTTATATCGTTTATCATTTCGTCAAAGGGTACTTCACTAACACCACTATAATCTTTTATGACGATTCCCTCCTGATTTATTAAGTAAAAGGAGGTCCCATGTAACACTTGATCTTCATTAGTAGGCTTTTTAACAACTGTCTTAAAACTATTAAGGGCAAAATCCTCGATTTCTTTTTGTTCATAACCGGTTAGCCATTGCCAGTTTGAGAAATCTGCATCAAATTTCTCAGCATAGTTCCGTAAAATTTCGGGTGTATCAACCTCTGGATCAACACTAAAAGATACAATATCTATCTTTATATTCTCTTCTTTTAGCATCTTTTGTAATTTAGACATATTAAAAGTCATAGGGGGACATACCGTTTCACAATTCGTAAATACGAAATCTGCAATCCATACCTTCCCTTTTAACTCCTTTAGGCCATAGGAAACTCCATCTTGGTTTATAAACGTGAAATTGTCGATTTTAACATTCATATTACTTTCTATTTCACCTTTTGAATTGCAACCTGACAAGATAACGACCATTAGTAGGATACTTATTAAAATGAAAATCTCTTTATTTGCTTTAAATGACATGCTAATCACTCCACAATTTTTCTTTCAAGTATCTTATCAGCACCTTCACCAGCCTCTAGTTGATACCATTTATAAAAAATCTTGGCTAAAATAAACCCATATACAATTTCTTGTATCACCTTCATTAAAACCCCACCAAGTTGTTGATCATGTAATAAACTCATTGAACTGAACAACTCTGGTCCGCTGATATTTAAAGATGACAAAGTTGAAGTAGGGACACATAATGCCAACATGTTTAACCATGCGGATGGATCGGAATAGGTGGTATATAGGGGTTCACTAGCAAAAATAATAAGTGCACACGCTGGTGTTATTAAAACACCGTTTGCAAAGATATAACCTATTTTTAATGGTCCAGATAATGTATCGTATTTTTTTATTTCAGTAATAATCGGCCACCACATAAAGATGGCTAGTAAAAATAACAAACTATTATATGATCCATGTAAAAACAAATCCGATTTTACTCTATCAAGTATCATAGGGATATGGTAAAACGAGAAAATAACATTAAAAAGTAATAAAGCCAATAAAGGCTTAGTGAAAATAGTAAAGACGAAAGAAACAAATTTATTTTTAAATAATAGTTCCCATAACCATCCAGGGATCCCTTTGATAAGAAAAATAGGAATGACTAGATATAAAACTGCCATCTGTACCATATGCATATAAAACATAATATGGCTTAACAAGTCTAGTGGAGATCCTTTCATAATATATAAGAGAATGATAGAAGTGATAAATGAAAAGGCCTCTTGCTTTGTCAAAGGTTTACTATGTTTAAACTTCCGTCTAAATTTAACCGTAATTAAAAAATACATGACAATAATGCATATAAGATAAACAATGAAAAAAGGACTCCACAATGCACGGAAACCAAAAATAGAAATGAACATGTAATTCCTCCTTTCATTTATATTGTTAGTTAAAACCATTATAGAGAATGAACAAATCTCTCCATCCTTTTCATCGCTTCACGTAGCGTGTCCATTGAAGAAGCATAGGAACAACGAATATGGCCTTCTCCCCCTTCACCAAATACATTGCCTGGCACAACCGCCACTTTTTCTTGAAGAAGAAGTTTTTCTGCAAATTGACTTGAAGAAAGGCCAGTTTTTTGAATAGAAGGGAATACGTAAAAAGCACCACCGGGCAAGTGACATTCTAATCCGATTTTATTTAAGTAATCTACAACAAAGTTTCTTCTGTCCTGGTAACTTCTTCTCATGTGATCAACATTCTTTTGCCCATTTTTCAAAGCTTCAATA
>JAPSLU010000210.1 GCA_031180405.1 Bacillus sp. (in: firmicutes)
GGTTAAACGCAAGAAATAATGGTAATTCGGACATTTACGGCACAAATCTTATACCTGTAAAAGCAGGGCAAAAATTCTATGTGGAGGCAGAGGCGAGGTATCTTAATACCGCAGGTACGGGTTATGGTCGCATTGGTTTTAACAGATATGACGAGAACAAGAATATGCTTAGCAATTGGGATAGTGTAGCTAGTTGGGGAAGCACTTCTAAAGAAACAGCCTTTACTAAGAAGAGTGGAGTATATACTGTACCGCATAACGGATATATTCGACTCTGGGTAAGTTTTGCGAACAATGCGGAGACTTCTAATGTATTCGTAGTAGATAACATTCGTGTACACCGTATGGCTTCTAGCGAGCTTATCGTAGATGGAGCAATTACAGCTGATAAGATTAACGTAAGTAATCTAGCAGCGATTACAGCGAACTTAGGAACAGTTACGGCAGGAAGTATAGACGCTGCGAAAGTTTCGATAACTAACCTTAATGCGAGTAACATCAACGCAGGAACGTTAAACGCTGCACGTATCGGCAGTAAGGCGATAACAGCAGATAAAATTAACGTTACGAGCCTATCGGCACTAAGCGCAAACTTAGGAACAGTTAATTCAGGAACAGTTAACGGTGTAACAATAAACGGTTCGGTATTTAATTCAGTTGATCCTAACAATTCACGAAACTGGTTAAAAATCGAAAATAAACGCTTCTATTCTGAAGGTGAAAATGGTTCAGTCAATACAAAACGTAATTTCTACACAACAACCGTAGATAATGGGATGATTTCAGGTACTTTCGGTGATGTTTCAGCCACCAATGCAAAGTTGTTAATTGGTCGTTGGGAAATGGGGATTGGTGGAATGGAAATTGACCAACGTGATTCAGGCGGTGGTTTTGTACAAGTTCATCCTGATGGAATATATTTTAACGCAAATATGATGGAAGATTGGAAACAGGGTATATTCCCTTGGGGTTCAGACTTAGTTCTATCATCTTCAGGGATAATTGATATAAGAAATCCTATTTCTGTTTCACAACCAATGAACCCAATGAATCATTCTGTTTTACAGCTAATTAATGGTTGGATTAGCTACGGTGGAAACTTTCAAAGTGGTTCTTATACAAAATCGGCTGATGGTTTTGTACATCTTAGAGGCGTTGTAAAAAACGGTACTTCAGGTTCGACTATTGCACAACTTCCAGTTGGTTGTAGACCATATGCGGTTGAAATATTTACGACATCAAATATCAATAACACCTTTGGTCGTATAGATGTTTACCCTGATGGTCGTATTGTTCACATGTCTGGTCAAATTGGTTTCGTGTCATTAAGTGGAATTGTGTTTCGTGCTGAGAACTAAGGAGGTAATTTTTAGTGGACTTTTCACAAAGAATGGAGGCTTATGAGGTGGACAGTGACGGTTATATACTTAATGTTATAGCCGTTCTACCTTATGATGTGTTACAAAAATACACAATTAAAGAAAGTTGGACCCAACGATTATTTGTTCCTAAATGGGATTTTGAAAATAGTTTTTGGGTTGAGGGGTTAACTCCGGAAGAAGTTGCTATTAGAGAACAAGAGATAAATGATCAGAAGCAACAAATCCCAGATGAAGAAATGAATGGAATGGCTATCTTAGAGCTTTCAAACATAATTCTAGGAGGATAAGGAGTGAGTGATGTGTTAGCAATGTTGTATGCAACTTACATTATAAAGGGGAAATGGACATATTCGAATGTTCCGGAAATGCTTAGGTCACAAGTAAAACAAATTTTGATTGATGCGGGTTTAGAAGATTTAGTGAAGGAGAACGCATAATATGCAGCAGAAAAGTACAGTAGATTATATAATTGAGGATTTACAAGACCAAATAAAGAAATTATGTGGTGAGAAAGCTTTGGTTCGTGCGATGGCTATTCAAAAGGAACAAGAGTTAAATCAGGCTCGATATCAATTAGAAACAGTTCAAAAGGAACTTGGGGAACTAAGAAATCAAAATAATGAAGAAAATCAAAGCGCTGAATAGGGCTTTTTTATTTTGCCAAGAAAGGGTGGAGAATATGAAATATTTACAAGAAGTAATTGCAGCAATAGTAGGTTTTTTTACTTGGTTAGTAGGTGGATGGTCAATACTTTTAACGGTTTTATTCATCTTAAATCTATTTGATTTTTTAACTGGGATGGCTGCGAACTGGGGAGATATTTCAAGTAATAGAGGTTATAAAGGAATTGTAAAAAAAGGAATGATGTGGGTTTGGATAGTCGTTGCTAATCTAATGTATTTAGTACTAGATTATCAAAATTTAGAAATTGGTGTAGTAATACCAAATGCAGTTGCAACAATGTTTATTATTAATGAAGTAATTTCTCTAGGTGAAAACAGTATTAAGTTAGGAATCAATATACCAGAGCCGATCCAAAAAGGAATGGCTCTTTTTAATAATAAAAAGGGTGAAGATAAGTAATGGTTAAAATTCAAGATATCCGCAATAAAACAGCAGGTGGAAATAGTAAACGTGCAATAAGCAAAGTTGAAAATATTGCACGGCATCATTCAGCAACAACAGATGGTGATTATTTTGCATTCTGGAAGTCATGGAAAGCGAAAGGATGGAATACTGGAGGTTACCATGAAATTATCTTGAGAGATGGAACAGTTCAGCTATGTTATGATCCTAATGTAATTACAAATGGAATTAAAAATCACAATACAAGAACTTATCATATATGTGTTGTAGGTAATGGAGCCTTCACTGAAGCGCAAGAAAAAGCATTTGATGAACGCTGTAAGATTGCAATGGCTTTGTTTGACCTTCCGGTTGGAAAAGTACTTGGGCACAAAGAATTCAGTGGTGCATCTACTGCTTGCCCTGGCATTGATATGAAAATTGTGCGTGCTCGATTAGCAAGTGAAGCAATCCATGTAGAAGCACAGAAAACGGTAGTTAAGTCTGAAGTTGTCAAGAAACCTTCTAACACAAATAATTCATCCAGTATTCTAAGAAAGAATGACAAAGGTGCTGCAGTTACTAAACTACAAAAAAAATTAATTGATGCAGGCTTCACTTTACCTAAATACGGAGCAGATGGCCACTATGGAGATGAAACAGTAGCAGCAGTAAAAGCATTCCAAAGAGCCGTTGGAATTACAGTTGACGGAATTGTAGGACCTATCACTTTATCAAAATTAAATTCATATAAAAATACTTCTAGTAGTAAAGAGGCAGTTGTACCTTATCCAGGTAAACTTATAACAAGAGGTTCAAAGGGAATAGATGTTGAACGTATTCAACGTGCTGTTGGTGTTACTGTAGATGGTATATTTGGGGCAAAGACAGAAACTGCAGTAAAAGAATATCAGAAACGACATGGACTAAAAGTAGATGGTGTTGTCGGGGAAAATACTTGGAATGTGATGTTTTAAATAACAAAAAGAGCTCACTCATTCGTGGGCTCCTTTCCTAAACTGTAAATCATAAATGGTACCGAGGGTAATATTAAACGAATTATCCAAGGAATACTGTATTGCTTAGGTATGATTCTTAAGTTTTTGATGGTATATTTGGTAATGTATCACTAATCAGCAGAAAAGGTTAATTTGAATATTAGGAGAAGATAAATATTGATAGAAAAATTCTATGAAAATGAGTTTGATTTTATTTCTAAATGCCAAGTAATTAAAGATTTGGACTCTTATTCTGGAGGTGGTGATGTTAAAGTATATTACCAAGGTGAGGAAATTGCGGGAATTTCAATTCACAAACATAAAAAGTCTGTACTAATAAATAGATTAAATGTGAAGAGTCCTTTTAGAAAGTTAGGTATTGCAACAAATCTTATGAAAATAATTATAAGATGGTGTGAAGATAATAAGATAACAGGTATAACTGTACATGCATTTGCTCCAAGCAGTGAAGAAATGGCAAAATATTCTAATGTAATGACTCAGGAACAGTTAATGGACTTTTACCGCAGTTTTGGCTTTGATAAAGAAAAAGGGGATTATTTACATAGAGATTTTAAACGATTTATTTTATTTAGACAAAAAGATGTCTTTTGGGATGGCAGGTAAGTACTATTGGAAAATAAAAAGCCCTTCCTTTCAGAGATGATAATCATTTTTAAAATACAAATTTAATGATTTCTCTCCATCATCTTAAGGGTAGCATCTCAATACGCGAAAAGGCATAGCACTACGAAGATAAATAAATCACTAATTAATAAGCTATCTTCTAAAGAGAGGACTAATCGTTTTAATGTAAATAACCTTAATTAACTCTTTATTCAAATTCCAATCATAATAATTATATCCGTTAAAAAGAAAATTATCTTTACCCATAAGTTTTAATCTAGTTTATTTGGAACATTCTTCATAGATCGTAGTGATATTTTTATTAATGTGTACTGTATCATCATGTTTAAACCATATTCCGTATTAATTCATTAAAAGGAGATTTTTTTGAAATATCTATTTACAATTGTAAATAGATTGTGTATAATAAGAGTATAAGGAGGTGAGAAAATGCTAGACAACATAATAAAAATCCTTCAAATTATTTTCTACATCGTTTCAATTGCTTGGATTTTCCAACAATCTAAACAATCTGATGAAGAAAATAATAAGAAGGACAAGGAATAATCGAAAGGGAAGCGAGTTTTCGCCCGACTCGCTTCTCAATAAAGATTATACACAGTCTAGCATAAAATATGAAGAAAAAGCAAAAGTACATTTTCTCATTAATTTTGTTAAGTGCTGCAACGATTGGAATACAACAGTTATTTACCAATTGGTTCACAACTGCATTAATGATCGTAACTTTGGCATATTCAATATTTGCAATCATCAAGAATTTAAGGAGTTGAAATTGTTGGAATATCATTTGAAAAATCGTCAAGAGGTCGAGGGCTTTGTGAGAAATGAAGTCCTCACAACCTCCGAGGCAGCTAAATTGTTAGATGTATCTAGACAAAGAATGAGTCAATTAATTTCAAGTGGAAAATTAACACCAGTAAAAAAATTGCGTGGTGAAAGTTTGTTTATCCGTTATGATGTAGAACAAAAGAGAAAAGAGCTTGAAGAAGCTAGAAAAAAATATCGACCTTATGATAATTAAAAGTAAGGTATAAGCTGATTCCATAGGGTATCTAAATTATCTAATACATTTGTCAGCATTTGATTAAAACGAAAAATATGGTAATAAAAAGCTTCGATAGTATATAATAAATAATAAATATTAAATAAGGGGGGAGTCAGATGCAAATTCATGTTGTTCATCTTTATGAAAAAGTGGCCAATATACAGGATACAATTAGTAATTTTAGTGATGAGTTATTTACATTTGATTCCCTCCCTGTCGTAGGAATTATTTCGAATAATTCTATAGATGTACCTAGTAGGCAGACAATAATTAAAACTTTACGGCTAAAACCATTTGAAATAATTCAAAAACACTTTGATTTATTCATTAAGAATTCAAAAAAATTAAAAGTTACTTTAGAAAAAATTGAATTCACAAATCAAATTGAGTTTGATTTAGAAGAAGAGATAAATGATGCCATAGATGAAAGGAACTATGAGGTTCTTTTTAAGTTAATTAAAGAAGTAAGGGATGATCATGTCGATATATTTTCGATCTCTTTTATATACGAAGGTAATAGTTATCGTATGACAAAATATGCTGTTGCTGAGGTTTTAGGTGAACAAAATGAAGTTCCTGATATTATAGAGAATTCCCCATTGTCACTTATAGCAGGTTTAAAAAAATTCCCTTCCTCGGATCATTTTTAAGGAGGGTTTTTTTTGTTAAGACAATTTTTTTTAATGCAAACAATTCAATATATTGCTTTGTATTTTATTTTTAGATTTTGGAGTGACTCAACCTGGTATCAAAATAAAGAAAAAGAGATACTGTTTGTTGCAATTACATATATTTTTTCCTTACTTATTGGATGGTTTAGTTGGTTACTTCGTCCAATAAAAATTGAAGTAACACAATCAAATAATCTCGGTAGTGGAATTGACCAAACTTTAATAGTACAAGTTGATGGTGAAAACAAGACTGACCAAAGTTTAAAAACTATAAAGTTAGAATTAACAATTAGTAGAAAAGTAAGTCTTTGGTGGTGGTTATTGATGTGGAGGTTAAAAAAGAAAAAAATATACTTAGAAATAGATCCAATACCGTATGGAATGCTTTTACAGGCACACGAAAGGTTTCAAATAGAAGAGGTATCAAGTACTATTAATGGATTTATAATAGATTTATCAGACTTAATTATTCAGTTAAATAACCAGATTGGGAAATTTTCTATAAAAAAAACGTATCTATACTCTGTAACTGAACATGAGGATTTAACTGTACCTTCCAACATGTCTTCAGTTGTACAACCAAAGCTTACTTTAAATTCAAAGCCAATAAAGTTTTTACATTTACTAATAGATTTTAAAACTAGTAAGCATGAGATAAAATTTTTTAAAAAATAAAGGTGGGATTTGATGTCAAGAAGGGGTCGAAGGAAAAAAGAGTGGAGATTATCAGTTTGGGAGATGGACAAGGACTTATCTCTTGAAGATGTAGTTAGTAATTTACAATTAGATTATAATTTGCCAATAGATTATTTAAAAGAGAAAAACAATTTAAATGCAAATGATAAAACACTACAAAATGGTTGGCATCCTAGTAATGGGGAACCATCTTTTAATATAAAAGAACTAACAATTAGTGAAACAAAAATAAAGTATATACATGCCATAGGTTACTATGAAAAAGCTGATTCTAAAGATCGTGCAATAATAAAAAGTGGTAATGGAGCACAGGATATAATAATTCCTAGACATTTAAGGGTTTTTAATCGTTCTTGTGAAGCAATATTTTTCGATCTTAATGGAAAAGTTTATACAGTAGTAGAAATTTCTCCTAGTGAAGCAGCAAGAGTTCGTTCAGTTCTTTTCGGTCAAGGAAGGAAGGAAAATAAAAAAGAAGAATGGAAAAAAATTAATTACAAAGATGTAAAACAATTTAAATTTGATAGCAAATTTTTTTATTGGTTACTTTCAAAAGTAGGTAACGAATTTTTGTATAATGGGAAGAAAGATTATAATATAAAACTATTAGATGTTTCTGCTGTTGCACATGCTACTGAACAGGAAGAATATGATAGTACAAGCACAGGAACGAATATTCTAGGTTCATTACCTGCACTTTCTGGTTTAGGTAGTAATCAGAGTGTATATGAGGCTGGATTTACATTTAAATTGCCGAAAATTTCTATGACATTAAGAATGTCTGAAAATTCAGAATGCTTCATTAACCTTGATAACTCGAATATTGAAAATGAAAATGGTGAACTATTATCTGTTAATCATGATACCGTTTATGCGCGTGTTATATTAACAATTTATGGAATATTGTTAATAACATTAAAAAAATCTTATAATAGCGAAATTTCAGATAGAGCTTGGACAATTAATGATGAACAATTGCAACGAAAAAAGTGGGGATTATTTGTTATAAAGGAATTGTGTGACGAGAATGATATTTCCCTAAAGGATATAGAAACTATGTTCCAATTACAAAGTCAATCAATAGACAAGTTAGAGAAGGTTGTTCTTGGATGAATATGGAAATTTATTAATCTAGGCTACTTAATCAGTACAATGTTACTAAAAAGGAATACCAAAAGTGCGATAGGAAATTTACTAATAACCGACCAAACAACCGACCAAACCGACCATAAATAATATCAATTAGTCATAAAATATCCTAATGGTAGTTCATAACTCATTGATATTAAAGGAATTACATTAATCCATCTTAATGGTGCCAAACGATGATATTTCCTTGACAGGGAAGGGGTCGGGGGTTCAAGTCCCTCACAGGTCATTACTTGAATAACGTTGATATAAAAGGGTTTCTCCTCATTGGGAAACCCTTTTAT
>JAPSLU010000012.1 GCA_031180405.1 Bacillus sp. (in: firmicutes)
CAGCGCCGATGGTAGTTGGGGGTTTCCCCCTGTGAGAGTAGGACGTTGCCAAGTAAGAAAAGGAAAAGATCAGTAGAGATACTGGTCTTTTTTGTATTAGTATTAAAAAGATATAAAAACCGAAGGTTCTTCAGAGAAGCATATTAAGGAACTTCTACTAAAAGCGCCACGTCCTGTGGCAACGTAGAAGTCAGCACATCCTGTGCAAGGAAGGAAGTGCTGAGAGGGAAGACCGGAGTGTGCGTTTTTGGCCTGAAAAGATATAGAAAACCGAAGGTTTTCCAAAGGTAAGGGTCAACAATGGGGAGCTGATTATAAAGTACTCGTGTTATCGCATATAAGGAAAGAAGATTTAAACGAAACTTTCCATTAGTTATTTGACATTCTCCCATTTAAAAGTGGCAGGATACTTACAGTTCTATGATTAGAAGGATATATGCTCATAAAAAGTGATAAAATATACATTATATTAGAGATTGCGATCATGGAGGTAAGGGATGACTTCAAAGCCAAAAAAGAAAAAATTTATTGTTGAGGAAAATGAAACGATTAATGACTGTCTAGATAGGATGAGCAAAGAAGGTTATTTTCCTGTTAGAAGAACGGAGCAGCCAATTTTCAAGGAAGAGGTTCATGATAATGTAGTTGAACATATACCGTGTGGTAGAATGATTACATTTGAAGGAAAACTTATGTAAAAACCGAACAATAATGTATTTATAAAATAAATCGTTCGATTTTACGTTGACATTGAAAAGCTTCATTGATAATATAAAACATGTAAATAAATGATAAACGTGAACCTCATATATAATTGGGAATATGGCCCAGAAGTTTCTACCCGATGACCGTAAATCACCGGACTATGAGGGAAAGTGAACGTATATACGATTCGGAATAGCGAATTCCGGCTCGATATATCTAACTTTCTCTATTAGTAGAGAAAGTTAGATATATCGAGCTTTTTTTGTACTATTAAAAGGATGAGAGTATAAGAAGCTTAGGCTTTCGCCAAGAGTTTAGTGCCAAGCCAAGTTTTTCTAATATCCAAGTTTTAATAAAGGTGGGGAAAAGATGGAGCCGGTTGTTGGAGTAATTATGGGAAGTACATCTGACTGGGAAACAATGAAATTTGTATGTGACATATTAGATGAATTAAGTATTCCATACGAAAAGAAAGTAGTTTCTGCACACCGTACACCAGATTACATGTTTGAATACGCAGAGAATGCTAGAAATAGAGGCTTAAAGGTTATTGTTGCTGGTGCAGGTGGAGCAGCCCATTTACCAGGCATGGTCGCAGCAAAAACAACGTTACCGGTCATTGGAGTTCCGGTTCAATCAAAGGCGTTGAATGGCATGGATTCATTGCTTTCAATCGTTCAAATGCCAGGAGGCGTTCCCGTAGCAACTGTTGCAATAGGTAAAGCTGGGGCAACAAATGCAGGGTTACTAGCAGCAGAGATTCTTTCTACAAGTGATCAGGCTCTAGCTGATAAATTAGATACAAGAAGAGAAGAACTCAGATTAAAAGTCCTAGAAAGCAGTGATGAACTTGATTAATCAGACGATCCTACCGGGAAGCACGATCGGAATCATTGGCGGTGGGCAGCTAGGCAGAATGATGGCTATAGCAGCTAGACAGCTTGGATACCGCATTGCGGTATTAGATCCTACTAAGGACTGCCCTTGTGGTCAAATTGCAGACATTGAGATTACAGCTGGCTATGATGATTTGGATGCGATTAAAAAGTTAGCTGAGGTTAGTGATGTCATTACCTATGAGTTTGAAAATATCGACTACACTGCCTTGCGTTGGTTAGAAGAACATGCAACACTACCACAAAAGAGTTCATTATTATTACTTACACAAGATCGAGAGACTGAAAAGGCTGCAATAGAAAAGGCTGGATGTCAGGTAGCGCCTTATAAGATCATACACACTGAGGAAGAATTAGAACTTGCTTTAGAGCTACTCCAATATCCAAGTGTTCTTAAGACTTGTCGAGGTGGATATGACGGTAAAGGGCAGGTTGTCATTCGCGAGGAACAAGATCTCATCAATGCTAAAGAGCTTTTAACACATGGAACATGCATTTTAGAGAAATGGGTTCCGTTTGAAAAGGAAATATCAGTGATTGTAACAAGGTCAGTTAACGGAGAAACAAAGACATTTCCAGTTGCTGAAAATATTCATAAAGAAAATATCTTATATCAAAGTATTGTCCCTGCTAGAGTGTCAGACAAGGTGCTTCAAAATGCAGAACAGCTTGCTATCAAGCTCTCTAATAGTTTTGAGCTAGTTGGAACACTTGCTGTCGAAATGTTTTTAACTGATAATGGTGAGATTTTTATAAATGAATTAGCACCTCGTCCGCATAATTCAGGGCATTACACGATTGATTTATGTGAAACAGATCAGTTTGAACAACATGTCCGTGCTGTATGTAATCTTCCTTTGGGTCAAACGAGACTACTCCAAAGTGGTATCATGGTGAATCTTTTAGGAAATGATTTATCAATAGTTAGTGACAATCTTTCACTACTAAAACACGCTAAGCTACATCTTTACGGAAAGGAAGAACCTGCTCCTAAACGTAAGATGGGACATATAACATTTATTACAGAATTAATTGAAGATAATATAGAATTGATCAATAAAATTTGGAGTCAAAATTGAACGGAGGCAAATGACATGATTGAACGTTACACAAGACCAGAAATGGGCGCGATTTGGACGGAAGAGAACAAATTTAAGGCTTGGTTAGAAGTTGAGATCCTTGCATGTGAAGCATGGGCGGAGCTTGGCGCTATTCCAAAAGAAGATGTAGCACTACTTCGTAAAAATGCATCATTTGATGTTAATCGTATTAATGAAATCGAGCTAGAAACTCGTCATGATGTTGTGGCCTTTACTAGAGCAGTATCTGAAACTCTTGGTGAAGAGCGTAAATGGGTACATTATGGTTTAACGTCAACAGATGTTGTTGATACAGCTTTATCATATTTATTAAAGCAAGCGAATGATATCTTGTTAAAAGATATTGAGAACTTTATCCAAATCTTAAAAGAAAAAGCGCAAGAGCATAAATATACGGTCATGATGGGACGTACTCATGGTGTACATGCTGAACCGACAACATTTGGTTTAAAGCTTGGTTTATGGTATGAAGAAATGAAGCGTAATTTAGATCGTTTCAAGCGTGCTGCAGAAGGCGTAGAGTATGGGAAAATTTCTGGTGCGGTAGGAACTTATGCAAATATTGATCCTTTTGTTGAAAAATATGTTTGTGAAAAGTTAGGGACAAAACCTGCTCCAATCTCAACACAAACTTTACAACGTGATCGCCATGCTGATTACATGGCAGCTATTGCTCTTGTAGCAACATCAATCGAGAAGTTTGCTGTTGAAATTCGTGGTTTACAAAAGAGTGAAACTCGCGAAGTGGAAGAATCTTTTGCAAAAGGTCAAAAGGGATCTTCAGCGATGCCTCATAAACGTAATCCAATTGGTTCAGAAAACATGACTGGTCTAGCACGAGTTATTCGCGGTTATATGTTAACAGCTTATGAAAATGTACCGTTATGGCATGAAAGAGATATTTCTCACTCTTCTGCTGAGCGAATTATTTTACCAGATGCTACAATTGCTCTTAACTATATGTTAAATCGTTTTGGTAACATCGTGAAAAACTTAACGGTTTTCCCGGAAAATATGAAGCGTAATATGGATCGTACACAAGGTCTTATTTACTCTCAACGTGTTTTACTAGCTTTAATTGATACTGGTATGACTAGAGAAGAAGCGTATGATCTTGTTCAACCAAAAGCAATGGAAGCTTGGGAAAAACAAGTACCTTTCCGTGGATTAGTAGAAGCAGAAGAAAAAATCACATCACGTCTTTCAGAAGAAATAATTGCTGATTGCTTCGATTATAACTACCACTTAAAAGGTGTAGATACAATTTTTGATAGACTAGGTCTTTAAAAAAGATTATAGCAAGGGTCCGAAAAGCCCCTTGCTATCTCTTTGAAAAAATAATCATGTAAGAAAATATAACAACATATTCTAAAGGTTCCCAATATTCTGTTTAGGAGGGCTTTCATGAACACAGAAAAGCTTGAATTACTATATGAAGGTAAAGCAAAACGGATTTATAAAACAAACGAACCTAATCTTCTATGGGTCTCTTATAAAGATTCTGCTACTGCTTTTAATGGAGTAAAAAAAGAAGAGATTACTGGTAAAGGTCGTTTTAATAATGAAATTTCAACATTAATTTTTGAAAAGCTCACAGCACACAACATTGAAAACCACTTTGTGAAAAGATTATCACCAACAGAGCAGCTTGTTAAAAAGGTAACGATCATTCCTTTAGAGGTTGTTGTAAGAAATGTTGTAGCAGGAAGCCTTTCTAAACGAATTGGTATTGAAGAAGGAACAGAGATTAAAAATCCACTAGTTGAGTTTTACTATAAAGATGATGAGCTAGGTGATCCACTAATTACTGAAGATCATATCGCATTACTAGAATTGGCTAATCCTGAGCAAGTCCAAACATTGAAATCACTTGCTAAGCAAGTTAATGAAGTGCTTAAAGCTCATTTCCTTTCCTGTGATGTACGTTTAATTGACTTCAAATTAGAGTTTGGTTTGACAGAAGAAGGTAAGATTATTCTTGCTGATGAAGTATCACCTGACACATGCCGTTTATGGGATATCCACACAAATGAGAAGTTTGATAAAGATGTTTTCCGTAGAAATATTGGTAGTTTAACCGATGCATATGAAGTTATTTTAACTAGACTTGGAGGCCAACCAACATGTACAAAGTAAAAGTTTATGTCACGTTAAGAGAAAGTGTATTAGATCCACAAGGAAGCGCAGTGAAAAGTGCTTTACACAGCATGGAATATAAAGAAGTTCAAGATGTACGTATTGGGAAATATATGGAATTAACAATTGAGAAGTCAGATCGTGATCTAGATGTAGCTGTTCGTGAAATGTGTGAAAAATTACTTGCTAATACGGTGATTGAAGACTATAGCTATGAGGTACAGGAGGTTGTCACGAAGTGAAATTCGCAGTGATCGTTTTCCCAGGGTCTAATTGTGATATTGACATGTATCATGCGATTAAAGATGAGCTCGGTGAAAAAGTAGAGTATGTGTGGCATGATGAAACAGATTTAAGCAAATTTGATGGAATCCTTTTACCTGGTGGTTTTTCATATGGAGATTATTTGCGTTCAGGTGCAATTGCTCGTTTCTCAAATGTCATGAAAGAAGTAGTAAAAGCTGCTGAAGCAGGTAAACCAGTGCTTGGCGTATGTAATGGATTCCAGATTTTATTAGAAGTTGGATTGCTTCCAGGTGCTATGAAAAGAAACGAAAATTTAAAGTTTATGTGCCGACCAGTTAACTTAAAGGTTGAGAACAATCAAACAGCCTTTACTACAGCTTATGAGAAGGATGAGGTCATCTCAATTCCAATCGCACATGGAGAAGGGAATTATTATTGTGATGAGCAAACACTTCAAACGCTTAAAGAAAACAATCAAATCGTGTTTACGTACGAAACGAATCCAAATGGCAGCCTAATTGACATTGCTGGTATTACAAATGAGCGGGGAAATGTATTAGGTATGATGCCTCACCCAGAGCGTGCGGTGGATGAGTTACTAGGAAGTGCAGACGGATTAAAATTATTTCGATCAATCGTGAAAAACTGGAGGGAATCTCATGTCACTACTGCTTGAACCAACTAACCAGATGATAAAAGATGAAAAAATCTACAGACAAATGGGTGTAAGTGATGACGAGTTTGCCCTGATTGAAAAAATTATTGGACGTCTTCCAAATTACACAGAGATTGGTATCTTTTCTGTTATGTGGTCTGAACACTGTAGCTATAAAAATTCAAAACCTATCTTAAAGAAATTCCCAGTTACAGGAGAAAAGGTTTTACAAGGTCCTGGAGAGGGAGCGGGGATTGTTGATATTGGAGACAATCAAGCGGTTGTATTTAAAATTGAGAGTCATAACCACCCTTCAGCTATTGAACCCTACCAAGGAGCAGCTACAGGTGTAGGTGGAATTATTCGTGACGTTTTCTCAATGGGAGCTAGACCAATTGCGATTTTAAATTCACTACGCTTTGGTGAGCTTCAAACACCTCGTGTGAAATATTTATTTGAAGAGGTTGTTGCAGGAATTGCGGGTTATGGGAACTGTATTGGTATTCCAACTGTAGGGGGAGAAATTCAATTCGACGACTCGTACGAAGGAAATCCTCTTGTTAATGCAATGTGCGTTGGATTAATTAATCATGAAGATATTAAAAAGGGCCTTGCTAAAGGTGTTGGCAACACAGTTATGTATGTTGGGGCTAAAACTGGTCGTGATGGAATTCATGGAGCAACATTTTCTTCTGAAGAATTAACCGACGATTCTGGTGCAGATCGTTCAGCGGTACAAGTTGGCGATCCATTTATGGAAAAGCTTTTATTAGAAGCTTGTCTTGAAGTCGTTAAAAATGATGCCTTAGTAGGAATTCAAGATATGGGTGCTGCAGGTTTAACAAGCTCATCTGCAGAGATGGCAAGTAAAGCTGGGTCAGGTATTGAAATGAACCTAGATCTTATTCCACAACGTGAAACAGGTATGACAGCTTATGAAATGATGCTTTCTGAATCTCAAGAAAGAATGCTACTTGTAATTGAAAAAGGTAGAGAGCAAGAAATCGTTGACCTTTTCGAAAAATATGATTTAGAAGCTGTCTCAGTTGGTAAGGTAACAGACGATAAGATGCTTCGTCTTTTCCATAAAGGTGAAGTGGTTTGTGAGCTTCCAGTTGATGCACTTGCTGAAGAAGCACCGGTTTATCATAAGCCTTCTAAAGTACCTGCTTACTACGAAGAGTTCCAACAAATGGATGTTGCACCACTTCAAGTAGATAACTATAAAGAAACACTTATTAATTTATTAAAACAACCAACGATTGCAAGTAAAGAATGGGTTTACGATCAATATGATTATATGGTTCGTACAAATACAGTTGTTGCACCAGGTTCAGATGCTGCTGTTGTTCGTATTCGTGATACAAAGAAAGCATTAGCGATGACAACAGACTGTAACTCTCGCTATCTATATTTAGATCCAGAAGTAGGCGGGAAAATTGCTGTCGCAGAAGCAGCGCGTAACATCGTTTGTTCGGGTGCTACTCCATTAGCAATTACAGATAACCTAAATTTCGGTAATCCTGAGAAACCTGAAATTTTCTGGCAAATTGAAAAAGCAGCGGACGGTATTAGTGAAGCTTGTCGAGTGTTGAATACACCTGTAATCGGCGGTAACGTTTCATTATATAACGAAACAAATGGAACAGCGATCTATCCAACACCTGTTATTGGAATGGTTGGATTAATTGAAGATACAGATTATATTACGACTCAAGACTTTAAATCAGCTGGAGACCTGATCTATCTAGTAGGAGAAACAAAAGCAGAGTTTGGTGGTAGTGAGCTACAAAAGCTTACACATGGAAAAATCTTTGGTAAGTCACCTGAACTAGATTTAGAGAAAGAAAACAAAGCATTGGGTCAGCTTTCAGCAGCAATTCGTGCAAAGTCAGTTGCATCTGCGCATGATGTCTCTGAAGGTGGAGTTGCTGTTGCATTGGCAGAACCATTATTCGGTGGTAAAGGACTTGGAGCAGCTGTCACACTTCAAGGTGATGCAACTGCAGCACTATTTAGTGAATCACAAACAAGATTCATTGTTTCTGTGAAAAAAGAAAACAAAGAAACCTTTGAAAAATTAGTAGAAGCGGTTTGTATTGGAGAAGTAACAAACTCAGGTAAACTTATCATTAAAAATGAACAGGATGAAACACTTGTCGATGCATCTGTTGAAGAATTGAAGGATGCATGGAAAGGAGCAATCCCATGCTTGCTGAACTCAAAGGATTAAACGAAGAATGTGGAGTATTTGGAATTTGGGGTCATCCAGAGGCTGCACAAATTACTTATTATGGTTTGCATAGTTTACAGCATAGAGGTCAAGAAGGTGCTGGGATTGTAACAAGTGATGGTGAAAAGCTAACTGCTATGAAAGGGTTAGGCCTTATTTCTGAAGTTTTTGGAAACGGAAAATTAAAGGAATTGTCAGGAAAAGCAGCAATCGGTCATGTTCGGTATGCAACAGCAGGTGGAGGCGGATATGAAAATGTCCAGCCTTTGTTTTTTAAATCACATAGCGGTAGCTTAGCTCTAGCTCATAATGGTAACCTTGTAAATGCTAACCAGTTAAAACATCAGCTTGAGAGCCAAGGGAGTATTTTCCAAACTACTTCTGATACAGAGGTATTAGCACACTTAATCAGAAGAAGCGGCTACAAAGATATGAAAGAAGCAGTTAAGAATGCTTTAACAATGATTAAAGGTGCATATGCTTTTTTAATTATGACCGAAAATGAAATGATGGTTGCACTGGATCCTAATGGTTTACGTCCATTGTCAATTGGCGTTTTAGGAGATGCTTATGTAGTTGCTTCTGAAACATGTGCATTTGATGTTGTCGGAGCCAAACACGAAAGAGATGTTCAGCCTGGAGAGTTATTAATCATAAATGATGAAGGTATTCGATCTGAGCGTTTTTCTATGAATATCAATCGTTCAATTTGCAGTATGGAATATATCTATTTCTCTCGTCCTGATAGTAATATTGATGGTATTAATGTTCACACAGCTCGTAAAAATCTAGGCAAACGCTTGGCTGTTGAATCTGAAGTTGAGGCAGATGTTGTCACAGGTGTGCCTGACTCAAGTATTTCAGCGGCAATTGGTTTTGCGGAGTTAACAGGAATTCCTTACGAGCTAGGTTTAATTAAAAATAGATATGTGGGTAGAACATTTATTCAACCATCACAATCATTACGTGAGCAAGGTGTAAAGATGAAGCTTTCTGCTGTTCGCGGTGTTGTTGAGGGGAAACGTGTTGTCATGGTTGATGATTCCATTGTACGTGGAACCACAAGTAAACGAATTGTCACGATGCTTCGTGAGGCGGGAGCGACTGAGGTTCATGTCCGAATAAGCTCACCACCAATTGCAAATCCATGTTTCTATGGGATTGATACATCGACACATGAGGAATTAATTGCATCAAATCACTCAGTAGAAGAAATTCGCCAAATTATTGGTGCAGATAGCTTAGCTTTCTTAAGTGTTGAAGGCATGCTTGAAGGAATCGGTCGCCCATATGAAGGTGAAACTAAGGGTCAATGTTTAGCATGCTTTACAGGGCGCTATCCAACTGAAATTTATGCAGATACAGTTTTACCACATGAGAAGGCGTAAATAGAAAATGGTGATAGGAATCGAGTGCTCGATTCCTGTCTTATTTTCGTGATTGATTGGTTATTGATTCTTAACATCTAGCTCTCAGCTAGGACAAATTTTAAATGCCAAAGTAGTCAGGCTTGTACTGACTCTTTAATAAGATAAATAGATTAAGTTTACTTAGGAGGATCACACATGTCAGACGTTTATAAGCAAGCTGGTGTAGATATTGAAGCTGGCTATGAGGCTGTTTCAAGAATGAAAAAGCATGTTGCCAAGACAATGCGCGCAGGTGTATTGGGTGGACTTGGTGGCTTTGGTGGTATGTTTGATTTAAGCGAACTGAATTATAAAAAGCCTGTGCTCGTTTCGGGAACAGATGGTGTTGGAACAAAATTGAAGCTTGCTTTTATGGCTGACAAGCATGACACGATCGGAATTGATGCAGTAGCCATGTGTGTGAATGATATATTAGCTCAAGGAGCGGAACCATTATTTTTCTTAGATTATTTAGCACTTGGGAAAGCAAAGCCTGAAAAAATCGAGCAGATTGTAAAAGGTATTGCAGACGGGTGTGAGCAATCAGGATGTGCATTGGTTGGTGGAGAAACAGCTGAAATGCCTGGTCTATATGAAGAAGATGAGTATGATGTAGCTGGCTTTTCTGTTGGAGCTGTTGAAAAAGACCAAATTGTAACGGGTGAACATATTAAGCCTGGTCATGTATTAATCGGTCTATCATCTAGTGGAATCCATAGTAATGGATTTTCATTAGTTCGCAAAATTCTTCTAGAAGATCAAAAGTTAGATCTAGAAACGGTTTATGAGCCTTTTACACAAAATTTAGGAGAAGTTCTTCTAACGCCAACAAAAATCTATGTAAAACCTGTTTTAGATGTTGTTAAAAGATATCAAGTAGATGGAATGGCACATATTACAGGCGGCGGTTTTATTGAAAATATTCCGAGAATGTTACCAGAGGGCACAGGAGCTGAGATTGATCTAGGCTCATGGCCAAAGGTGGAAATCTTTGATTTTCTAAAGGAAAAGGGCCAACTTAATAGTGAGGACATGTACAATGTATTTAATATGGGAATTGGCTTTGTGCTTGCTGTTAAAGAGGACGTATTACAAGATGTGATGCAACAATTAAATGCAAATGGTGAAAAAGGATATGTAATTGGTCGTGTCATTGAAGGCTCTGGAGTGACATTTAATGGAGGAGCGTTTTAATGAAAAAGTTAGCTGTTTTTGCATCGGGAAATGGCAGTAATTTTCAAGCTATTTTAGACGAGGTGAAAAGTGGTGCCTTAGAGGCAGAAATTAGCGTAGTTATTTGTGATAAGCCAAAAGCAGGTGTTATCGCACGAGCTGAAGCAGCGGGAATCCCAGTTTACTGTTTTGTACCGAAGGAATATGAAACAAAGGCTCAGTTTGAAAAAGAGGTATTAACTGTGTTACAACAAAATCAAATTGACTATGTTATTCTCGCAGGGTATATGAGGTTAATTGGTGAAACATTATTATCTGCTTACGAATCTAAAATCATCAACATTCATCCATCTTTGTTGCCAGCTTTTCCAGGTAAAGATGCAATTGGCCAAGCATATGAAGCAGGGGTAAAAGTAACTGGAGTTACCGTTCATTATGTGGATGCAGGCATGGATACAGGTCCAATTATTGCTCAGAAGGCAGTAGAGATATCGAATGATGATACTGCTGATTCCATTGCTGCAAAGATCCATGAAATTGAACATATTTTATACCCAAAGGTCATTCAAGAGCTAGTCACAAAATAAAGCATAGAGGTGAGGAATCATGTCAGTAAAACGTGCACTTGTTAGTGTGTCAGATAAAGAGAATCTTGTTCCTTTTGTAAAAGAATTAATTGAATTAGGTGTTGAAGTTATTTCAACTGGTGGAACAAAATCATTACTTGAAGAAAACGGATTAAAGGTTATTGGTATTTCTGAGGTTACAGGTTTTCCTGAGATCATGGACGGACGTGTAAAGACACTCCATCCAAATATCCATGGCGGGTTATTAGCTGTACGTAACAATCCTAGTCATATGAATCAGTTAAAGGAAAATAATATTGACACAATCGATATGGTTGTTGTGAACCTTTATCCATTTAAACAAACCATTGCCAAACCAGATGTTCAGTTCCAAGATGCAATTGAAAACATTGATATTGGTGGTCCATCTATGCTTCGTTCGGCTGCAAAAAACCATGAAGATGTAACAGTTCTTGTAGATCCACAAGATTATGATTCTGTTTTAGAAGAATTAAAAGCATCTGGAGAGGTATCCTTAGCACAAAAGCAACGTCTTGCGGCAAAAGTATTTAGACATACAGCTGCATATGATGCCTTGATTGCAGAATTCTTAACAAAAACAATTGGTGAGGAAGATCCGGAAACTGTCACATATACGTTCGAGAAAAAGCAATCTCTACGATATGGTGAAAATCCTCATCAAAGTGCAACATTTTATCAGAAACCATTTGTACCTGTAGCATCAATTGCAAATGCCAAACAACTTCATGGGAAAGAATTATCTTTCAATAACATTAAAGATGCTGATGCTGCATTGCAAATTGTACGTGAATTTTCAGAGCCAGCTGCTGTTGCTGTTAAGCATATGAATCCATGTGGAGTTGGTGTTGGAACTTCAACTTTTGAAGCTTTTACTCGTTGTTATGAAGCCGATCCAACTTCAATTTTTGGTGGTATTGTTGCTTTAAATGAAGAAGTTGACGTGGAAACTGCTAAGAAATTACATGAAATTTTCTTGGAAATTGTTATTGCTCCATCTTTTAGCCAGGAAGCATTAGATGTATTAACGGGCAAGAAGAACCTCCGACTATTAACAATTGATGTTAAGGAAGCTTCTAAGCCGGAAAAAGTACTTCAATCTGTTCACGGTGGTTTATTAGTACAAGATGAAGATACACTTTCATTAGATGATGTTGAAGTAACAATCCCTACGAAGCGTGAGCCTTCTGAAGAAGAATGGAAGGATCTTAAATTAGCGTGGAAAGTAGTAAAACATGTAAAATCAAATGCAATTGTGTTAGCGAAGAATGAAATGACAGTTGGTGTTGGTGCAGGGCAAATGAATCGTGTTGGTGCAGCGAAAATTGCTATTGAGCAAGCTGGTGAAAAAGCACAAGGCAGCGCACTTGGATCAGATGCTTTCTTCCCAATGTCTGATACGGTAGAGGCTGCTGCAAAAGCAGGTGTAACAGCTATCATCCAGCCAGGTGGATCAATCCGTGATGAAGACTCGATTCGTATGGCAGATGAATATGGAATCACGATGGTATTCACAGGAGTCCGTCACTTTAAACATTAATAAACATTGAGCCAGTAACTTCTGGCTCATAGGTTTTAAATAAAGGCTGTTTTCTTATACTTTGTTGCTATAAGTAACTTGGATGAAACAGCACTATATAAGGTCTAGTGGCATCTTTTCTCTTAGAATTAGGATAGAAACACTGTTTTAAACAAGGTCAATTAGCAACAATCTATCAGAAAAGAGCCTAAATAAATGAGCGGGGTGTAAACATGAAAGTACTGATTATCGGGCAAGGCGGACGTGAGCATGCACTAGTATGGAAGGCAGCACAAAGTAAACTTGTAGAGGAAGTCTTTGTTGCACCTGGTAACGATGGAATGAACGAGCTTGCTACAAGAGTTGACATCAGTGAAATAGATAACCAATCTTTATTAGCTTTTGCAAAAGAGCAAGAAATTGATTTAACCATTGTAGGACCGGAAATTCCTTTACTTAATGGAATTGTAAATGACTTTGAAGCTGCAGGCTTGAAAGTATTTGGCCCTAAAAAAGAAGCTGCACTTATTGAAGGAAGTAAGAACTTTGCTAAAGAGCTCATGATCAAATACAATATCCCAACAGCTGATTATCAAACATTTACAAATGTAGATGACGCAAAAGCATATGTTCAAGAAAAAGGAGCGCCTATCGTCATAAAAGCAGATGGTTTAGCGGCTGGTAAGGGTGTAACTGTTGCTGAAACACTTGACGTTGCGTTAGACAGTGTCACGGATATGCTCGAAAATGCTAAGTTTGGTGATGCATCAAGTTCTGTCGTGATCGAGGAATTTTTAGCGGGAGAAGAGTTTTCGCTAATGGCATTTGTAAAAGGTGAAAAAGTGTATCCAATGGTTATTGCTCAGGATCATAAGCGTGCCTATGATAACGATGAAGGTCCTAACACTGGTGGAATGGGTGCTTATTCTCCTGTCCCACAAATTTCTGAAGAAGTTGTTGAAACTGCAGTTGAAACAATTTTAAAACCGGCTGCTAAAGCACTTGTAAGTGAAGGACGTTCGTTTACAGGAATTTTATATGCTGGACTTATCTTAACAAAGAATGGCCCGAAAGTAATCGAATTTAATGCTCGTTTCGGTGACCCTGAAACACAGGTTGTCTTACCAAGACTTGAATCAGATTTAGTAGAATCATTATTATCCATATTAGACGATCAACCTGTAGAATTAAAATGGTCAGAGCAAGCTGTACTAGGAGTTGTTCTTGCTTCAAAGGGATACCCTGATGAGTATGAAAAAGGACAACCTATTGGGACTTTATCAGCTAAATGTGAAGATGCTGTCATCTTCCATGCAGGAACGAAAAAAGTAGATGAACAGTTCGTTAATAATGGTGGTCGGGTCCTTGTCGTATCAGGCTATGGTTCAACCATTAAAGATGCACAAGAACAAGCATATGCACTTGTTGAAAAGATTTCAGCACCTGCATTGTTTTATCGAAAAGATATTGGAAATAAAGCTATTAAGCACGACGTTTCTTGATATAGACAAATAGTAAAGCTACAATGCCTCCAACTAAAGCAATAAGGATAAATGACATATCTGTTAAATATTCTAAAAACAATGGAAACACCTCCAGAAGGGACTGGCAAAAGCCAGTCCCATATTTTGTTTTGGTGTCTAGCTTTAGCGGTCTTACGTTTACAAAAGTAAGACTTAGCGCCAAGGTCATAAGTTATAAGGAAATTAGTGATCAAGCGCTTTTCCTAATTAAGAAGGATTATACGTTACCTCTTCCACATCTTCATCAAAATAATCTTCATCATCATCTTCAAAGAAATAGCTATTTCTATTTTCAAATAAATAGGTGATTGGGCAAAAGCGAAGAATCCCTTCTCCCACCTTCATAGCTCCAAGGATTATGACAATAAGATAGGAGTCTCTCCAAGGTTTTTTACAATATTTAGATGTAGACCATGCTAAGATTGAAAGTCCACATGTAATTCTAATTAGAGCATTAACGATCCCGATATTTGGTCTAACCATAATATACCTCCCCAAATTGGAATAAAATTGAAATAAAACTGAAATAAAACTTTAATGCGTTAATAAATTCCATATGTTAACATAGTATCTAAGTAGTAACTAAAAAATGGAGGGTCTTTTATGCCCGAACAAAAATTTCAATGGAAAAACAGTCAGATACGCAAACAAATAGATGTATTAACGAACCATTTACCACCAACAATTGTCCTTAAAGATGCAACATACTTGAATTCGTACTTAAGGAAATGGATGAAAGCGAATATCTGGATCTATGAAGATCGAATCGTTTATGTGGGGGACGGTTTACCTGAATATACTTCTCAAACGGAAGAAATTGATTGCGCTTACAATGTTGTTGTGCCAGGTTATATCGAGCCACATGCTCATCCATTTCAATTATATAATCCCCAGACGTTAGCAAAGTATGTGTCACAAACAGGGACAACGACATTAATAAGTGATAACCTATTTCTCTTATTACAGTCCAATAAAAAGAAAGCGCTTACCTTCTTGGATGAAATGGAAAAGCTACCATATCATTTTTATTGGTGGGCGAGGTTTGATTTACAAACAGAGGTACATTCAGAAGAAAAGGTTTTTTCACATGATTTTATGAGAAAGTGGTTAGAGCATAAAACCGTTCTTCAAGGTGGAGAGTTAACAGGATGGCCTAAGCTTTCTGATGGAGATGACTGGATTTTATATTGGTTACAGGAAACAAAAAGAAGAGGAAAACGTTTAGAAGGACATTTTCCTGGTGCTTCTGAAAAAACTTTGATAAAAATGAAATTATTTGGAGTTGATAGTGATCATGAGTCGATGACCGGGAAAGATGTCATCAATCGGTTAAAAATGGGCTATACTGCTGCATTGAGACAATCATCTATTCGACCGGACTTAGAAAAGCTAATAAAGGAAGTGCAGAAAGAGGGTCTTAGTACGTACGATCATTTGTATTTTACAACTGATGGATCTACACCGACTTTTTATGAAAAAGGGATGATAAACAGGTGTATAGACATTGCTTTAGAGAGTAATGTTCCGGCAATAGATGCCTATCAAATGGCTTCATTTAATATAGCAAGATATTATCAGTTAGAAGATCGAATAGGAGCAATTGCTCCAGGGCGTATGGCAACATTAAACATTCTCGATAATATGGATAACCCTAACCCACTTTCCGTTATGTCAAAAGGAAAATGGCTGGTGAAAGACGGTGGGGCACACGATATACATGATGAGGTTAATTGGAATCAATATGGTTTAGAACCTGCAGATATCAAATGGAATTTATTGATTGACGATCTCCAATTCTCAATGCCATTAGGGATGAAAATGCGTAATGCTGTTATCATGGAACCTTACTCTGTTACAATTGATAGCTCTGCAGATGAATTATCTGAAAATCATGATGAAAGCTTTCTAGCATTAATTGATCGAAGTGGAGAATGGCGTATTAATACAGTGATAAAAGGATTCTCAAAAAACGTGCAAGGGTTTGCTAGTTCTTACTCTACAACAGGAGATATTATTGTTATCGGAAAAAACAAAAACGAGATGTTAGCAGCTTTTGCGAGAATGAAGGAAATTGGTGGAGGTATTGTTCTGACTGAAAATAACCGCATTATGTTTGAAATGCCGTTACAATTAAATGGTGGTGCCTCAAAAGAGGGGCTTGAAAAAGTCATAGCAAAACAAAAAGAGTTAAATGTCTTATTGAAAGAGCGGGGATACCCATTTGAAGACCCAATTTATTCATTATTGTTTTTATCATCCACACATTTACCTTATATAAGAATTACACCAAGAGGCATTTTTGATGTGATGAAAAAAACGGTACTCTTTCCATCTATAATGCGTTAAAATATAAAAGTGGAAAAAGAGATAAGGTTGTGTTAGCTTGAGGAATGTAAAATTTACAGTTGTCATTTTATCATTTTTTGTTATCTTGAGTGCCTGCAATAATAAAGAAGCACAAGTGCAGAGTACATCGAATAATAATGAAGTTTCAGTAGAAGAGACAGAAGTCGAAGTTGCTGAAGAAAGCGTTGTCTATCCATTGACAGGGTTAGAAGCAGATAAAAATAAGTTAGCACAACGCCCAGTAAGTGTAATGATTAATAATCATCCAGCTGCAAGACCGCAATCAGGTTTAACAAAGGCAGACATCGTATATGAAGTCCTGGCTGAAGGGAATATCACTAGACTTTTAGCAATATTTCAAAGTGACATACCAGATATAATTGGACCTGTAAGAAGTGCCAGGCCGTATTATATAGACTTGAGTAAAGGGTATGATGCACTTTATATTGCACACGGTTATAGTCCTGATGCGCAAGTAAAGCTATTAAATGGTGAAGTCGATTCTTTAAATGGTATGGAGTATGACGGTACTCTTTTCTGGAGAGCGGACCATCGTAAAGCACCGCACAATTCCTATATATCAAAAGAAAATATCCTAGAAGGTGCAGAGTCTAATCAATATGGTGTAACTGCTGATGTAAAGCCATTTGAATTTTTTTCAGAAGAAGAAATTCAGAATCTAGAGGGAGAACAAGCAAACAAGTTTGTAATTAAATATGACAACTCTCAAACTTGGCAGGCAACATACGAGTATAATCAAACCGAGAAGACTTATAGTAGATATAGCAATAATGAACAAACAGCTGATTTTGAAAGTGGAGATCCAGTGAAACTAACGAATATTTTTGTGGTAGAAATGGACCATGGCATTATCGATGACTACGGAAGGCGTGGAATTGATTTAACGTCTGGAGGAAAAGCTCTATTACTTCAAAATGGTTTGATGCAAGAGGTAGAATGGGTAAATGAAGATGGTAGAATTTTAGCGGTTAAAGACGGGAAGACATTAAAGTTAGTCCCGGGAAGAACCTGGATTAATATTGTACCGAACTTAGATACGTTTATAATACAATCGTAATATCAAAAGGAGAATGGTTATGCAAATAGAAAAGCTTCGCGGAAAAGAGCTTGATCAACTTTTTCAATCTATTTTGTCATTAAAAGATCTAGAGGAATGTTATCGTTTTTTTGATGATCTGTGCACAGTAAATGAAATTCAATCTTTAGCACAAAGACTTGAGGTAGCTAGAATGCTACGTGAAGGATATACGTATCATAAAATTGAAACAGAAACAGGAGCAAGTACAGCAACAATCTCACGTGTGAAGCGTTGCTTAAATTATGGAAATGATGCTTATTCAATGGCATTAGAGCGAGTTCATGGTGAAAAGGCATCGGAAGAGGAAACGAAATAAATGAAAAAACACCGCTATATGCGGTGTTTTTTATTTGCCATTTATAAAAAATCATGCTTTTAAAATAAACTGTTCAGATAACTTGGAGAAAAAATAAAATTAGCATTGAAAGTTGTGTATTGAATTGCAAAGTTTTAATACTCAATTTTTATTTATGTATATAGGTTCGCCACGCAGTAGCATACCGATTAACAGGATGACAACAACAATTGTAACCTCCTAATTTTGGAACTATTAAGGTTGTCAATTAAGTGTTAAAATAATAGGCTGTTTTTGAAGTTTTGTAATAATTAATGGACCGTTCCTTTCCGCTCCAAAACACTCCGCGTTTTCAATGTTGTTAAAAGTAACAATCATAGAAAAACAGGCAAAGTAAACAAGAAGATTAACTGAACTACTTACTTTAAATTTGGTTTAAACTATAAAATTGTTGTTTATTAATAATTTCTTTGAACGAAAACTAACTAGGTTGAGAAGGTGCGAGACTCCTGTGGGAGTAGTGGGATAGGTGAGACCCCACAAACGCTTGCGTCGAGGAGGCTCACCGCTCACCCCACGGAAAGCGAGTATCCTGGTGCTCCAATCAACATCAAAACACTTATTCCAAAGCAACAATGTTTGCTAGAGCAGAACTAAAACTTCAAACATCTTCCTTCTCTTTAAAGTTTTTTGCATTCAGGTAATTTGCTATAATAGGAAAATGGATGTTTATGATTGGAGGAATCCAGTATGTACGATATTACCGAGTGGAAGCATGTATTTAAGCTCGATCCAGATAAAGAGATTAGTGATGATGATTTAGAGAAGATATGTGAATCAGGTACGGATGGCATTTTAGTCGGTGGAAGTGATAATATCACAGAGGATAATGTTCTAAATTTAATGTCTAGGATTAGACGCTATCTTATCCCTTGTGTTTTAGAGGTTTCAACAGCAGAATCCATTATTCCTGGATTTGATTTGTACTTCATTCCTACTGTTTTGAATAGCAATACGACTAAGTGGATGATGGATCTTCACCATCAAGCAGTAAAGGAATATGGGGAGATCATGAATTGGGAGGAAATCCTTGTTGAGGGTTACTGTATATTGAACCCAGATTGCAAGGCAGCACATTTATCTGAAGCGAAGACTGATTTATCAATTGAAGATGTGAAGGCATATGCTCGAGTAGCAGAAAATATGTACCATCTTCCAATTTTTTATCTAGAATATAGCGGTAAGTTAGGTGACATTTCCGTGGTAGAGCAAACAAAAAAGGTGTTAAATAAAACGAAGCTTTTTTATGGGGGCGGAATTACAACATCAGAGGAAGCAAAGAAATTTGCTCAATTTGCGGATGTAGTTGTGGTAGGAAATGTTATTTATGAGAACTTACCAGCTGCATTAAAAACAGTAGATGCTGTAAAAGGATCAATATAAAGTAAATTCTGTTTAAAAAATTTCAGTTCATTGTGATTGAAGGTTTATTGTGATGACGTTAAAATAGAACGTATGTTTGATGAAAAGGATGGTGAGGATGTTGCAATTTTTATCAAATCAGTTACTTTCAGGTTTGAATGATATGCAACAAAATGCGGTGAAAACAACAGACGGCCCCTTATTAATTATGGCCGGTGCCGGTAGTGGGAAAACAAGAGTGTTAACCCATCGCATTGCGTATTTAATGACGGAAAAACAAGTTGCGCCTTGGAGTATTCTTGCAATTACGTTTACAAATAAAGCAGCAAGAGAAATGAGAGAGAGAATCCAGGGGATTTTAGGTGCAGGTGGAGATGATATATGGATTTCTACCTTTCATTCGATGTGCGTAAGAATTTTACGACGAGATAGTGACAGAATGGGAATTAACCGTAACTTTTCAATTCTTGATACGACAGATCAATTGTCGGTTATTAAATCAGTGCTAAAGGAAAAAAATCTTGATCCTAAGAAATATGATCCAAGAAGCATATTAGGATCTATTAGTAGTGCCAAAAATGAATTAATTACACCAGAAGAATTTGATAACCAAGCTGGTAGCCATTACGAGCAAATTGTTAGTGATATTTACAAGGATTATCAAAAGAAGCTCCGTAAAAACCAGTCTCTTGACTTCGATGATCTTATAATGACAACCATTCAATTATTTCAACGTATTCCTGAAGTACTAGAGTCATATCAGCGAAAGTTCCAATACATTCATGTTGATGAGTATCAAGATACAAACAGAGCTCAATATATGCTAGTGAAGCTTTTAGCGGCAAGATTTCAAAATTTATGTGTTGTAGGGGACTCTGATCAATCGATCTACCGTTGGCGTGGAGCGGATATTGCGAACATTTTATCTTTTGAAAAGGATTATCCTAAAGCTAAAGTAATATTATTAGAACAAAACTACCGTTCTACAAAGCTTATTCTAGAAGCAGCGAACGAGGTCATTAAACGAAATTCTAATCGAAAACCAAAAAAGCTATGGACGGAAAATCAGCAAGGTTCAAAAATTACGTACTATCGTGCTGATAGTGAGGCGGCAGAAGGACAATTCGTGGCCGGAAAGATAAAGCAGTTGGTTGATTCGGGTCAACGAAAGCTTTCAGACATTGCGATTCTTTACCGTACAAATGCTCAATCACGTATCATTGAGGAAGTTTTATTAAAGTCTAACTTGAATTATACGATTGTTGGAGGCATTAAATTCTACGATCGTAAAGAGATTAAAGATCTACTTGCGTATTTACGATTGATTGCTAATCCGGACGACGACATAAGTTTGGCGCGTGTTATTAATGTTCCAAAGCGTGGTGTTGGATCAACATCAGTTGATAAGATTGCGAATTATGCGATTGACCATGATATGTCCTTATTCCGAGCACTTGATGAAATAGAACATATAGGAGTAAGTGCTAGAGTTGTCAATGCACTTGTTGAGTTCCGTGAATTAATCCGTAACTTAGGGAATATGCAGGACTATCTTTCGGTGACCGAACTTGCAGAAGAGATTATTGAAAAGTCAGGTTATAGAGAAATGCTTAAACAGGAAAAAACGCTTGAAGCACAGAGTCGTTTAGAGAATATCGATGAGTTTCTATCTGTAACGCAAACGTTTGAAAAACAAAATGAAGATAAAAGCCTTGTTGCCTTTCTTACCGATTTGGCTCTTGTTTCTGATATAGATAAGCTTGATGAAGAAGAACAAGAGCAAAGTGATGCCCTTGTTTTAATGACACTTCACTCTGCAAAGGGATTAGAATTTCCAGTTGTCTTTTTAATTGGACTTGAGGAAGGGGTTTTCCCACATAGCCGTTCCCTAATGGAAGAAGATGAGATGGAGGAAGAACGTCGCTTAGCGTATGTAGGTATTACTAGGGCTGAACAGGAGCTATTTATGACAAATGCTCAAATGCGTACATTATTTGGTAGAACGAGCATGAATCCAGAGTCCCGTTTCATCTCAGAAATTCCAAGTGAGTTAATTGAAAACTTAAATGAACAGGCAAAAAAATCTGCTTCTACTTTTAGTGCAGCACGACGTCAGGAAAAGCGTCCTCCAGTATCAAGACCATTTGTTACTGCGACATCCACTGGAGGAGATGAACTTCCATGGGCGGTTGGAGATAAGGCAGAGCATAAAAAGTGGGGAATTGGAACGGTTGTAAGTGTAAAAGGAGCGGGAGAAGGGAAGGAATTAGATATTGCTTTTCCGAGTCCGGTAGGGATTAAACGCCTCCTTGCAAAATTTGCTCCAATTAATCGAGTAAACTAAGTTACGGTAGAAAGGATTGGACATCTGAATGGATAAACAATCAGCAACAAATCGAGTTCAAGAGCTTCATGAGTTACTTAACACTTATAACTATGAGTATCACTTTTTAGATCAACCAAGTGTTCCTGACTCAGAATATGACCGACTCATGCAAGAACTAATAAAACTTGAGGAGGAATTCCCTGAATATAAAACACAAGACTCCCCAACCCAGAGAGTTGGAGGTCTCGTATTAGAGGCCTTTCAAAAAGTTGTTCATCGTACGCCAATGCTAAGTCTTGGAAATGCTTTTAATGAACAGGATTTACGAGATTTTGATCGTAGAGTAAGACAAGGTGTAGGTGATGATGTTCAATATGTTGTTGAATTGAAAATCGATGGTTTGGCTGTTTCTCTTCGTTACGAGGATGGGTATTTTATTCAAGGTGCAACACGTGGAGATGGTTCGACAGGTGAGGATATTACGGAAAATTTAAAAACGGTTCGATCTATTCCATTAAAGCTAAAAACAAATGTGTCTTTTGAGGTGCGTGGGGAAGTATTTATGCCGAAGAAGTCTTTTGAAAAGTTGAATGAGCTTCGTTTAGCTGCTGAGGAAGAGCCGTTTGCAAACCCGAGAAACGCAGCTGCAGGCTCTATTAGACAGTTAGATCCGAAGATCGCTGCCAAGCGTAATCTCGATATTTTCGTGTACAGTATTGCTGATTTAGGTGGGACAGGAATTGACAAGCATAGCGAAGCTCTAGACTTTCTCGAAAAAGAAGGCTTTAAAACAAATAAAGAACGTAGAAAATGTGAAAACATAGATGAAGTTATTACCCTTATCGCAAGCCTTCAAGAAAAACGCGCTACCCTGCCATATGATATTGATGGAATTGTCATTAAGGTAGATTCCTTGGCACAGCAGGAAGAGCTGGGGTTCACAGCGAAAAGTCCTCGTTGGGCTGTTGCGTATAAATTTCCTGCTGAGGAAGTAATGACAAAATTACTCGATATTGAACTAAGCGTCGGAAGGACTGGTGTCATTACACCAACAGCTATTCTAGAGCCGGTACGTGTTGCTGGCACAACGGTTCAACGTGCATCATTACACAATGAGGACCTGATTAGAGAAAAGGATATTAAGATTGGTGACACAGTTGTTGTCAAAAAAGCTGGTGACATTATACCCGAAGTTGTAAATGTGTTAGTTGAACATCGTACAGGTGAGGAAAAAGAATTTTCAATGCCAACTCATTGCCCTGCTTGTGAAAGTGATTTGGTAAGAATTGAAGGGGAAGTTGCCTTGCGATGCATTAACCCACAATGTCCAGCTCAAATACAAGAAGGTCTCATTCATTTTGTGTCAAGAAATGCGATGAATATTGACGGTCTTGGAGAACGAGTAGTCGCTCAATTATTTCATGCTGGATTAATAAAAGATGTGGCTGATTTATATCGTTTAACTAGAGAACAGCTTCTTCAGCTTGAAAGAATGGGTGAAAAGTCGACAGATAATCTCATACAAGCAATTGAACAATCGAAGGGAAATTCACTAGAAAGACTTCTCTTTGGCCTGGGCATCCGTCATGTAGGAGCAAAGGCAGCGAAAACATTGGCACAGCAATTTGAAACAATTGATCAGCTGCAGCAGGCATCTATGGAAGAGTTACTAGCTATTAATGAAATTGGGGAAAAAATGGCCGATGCGGTAACTACTTATTTTCAAAATCCCGATGTTCAACACCTTATTAGTGAACTACAAGCACTTGGTGTTAACACAAGCTATAAAGGTCCTAAGTTAGTAAAAGTAGAGGATAGCGATTCATATTTTGCTGGAAAGACAATTGTTTTGACCGGGAAGCTTGAACAATTATCAAGAAATGAAGCAAAAGAAGGAATTGAAGCACTTGGTGGAAAGGTTACCGGGAGTATTAGCAAGAGTACAGATCTTGTCATTGCTGGTGAGGCAGCAGGAAGCAAGCTGAAAAAAGCTGAGGAATTGAACATTGAAGTGTGGGATGAATTACAATTGATTAGTGAGCTAAATAAATAGACAGTCGCAACCGATCCTAGAGAAATTGTAAAAAATAAGAGGTGTGGACTTACATTGAAAAAGAAACTATTTATGGTGCTGGCAGGTTTGTTATTATTAACAGGCTGTGCACCAAATTTTGGAGAGCAAGAGGAAATCGTTCAGGAAACCGAGGATGAATCGAAGGAAACGGCGATTATTCCAAAGTACAATATTTCAGATTCTTATTACAAAATGATCTTACCGTTTAAGCAAGGGGAAGCAAGGGGTTTAGTATCAGAGCAACTAAATACCAGGTTAGATATTGATGAATTTGAAACAGGTCTAATGAGGGTCGCTCAGGACACATTTGCACCTGATAAATATTTGTATCAAGAAGGTCAATACTTAAAAAGGGACGTAATTAATAGCTGGTTAAGGCGAAAACTCACTGGAGATGCTTTAGCACAAGCACAAGCTGAGGCAAAGGATGATGAGGAGGAATATGTGGAATTGGGGCTTAATCCTGCTCTTACTGGAGAAGGTGGCTTAGAAGAGCAAAATGCTGAAAGCCCTATATACTTAGCACATATGCTTGAGCATAATTATTTAATTCGTCAAGACGATACAGTAGAGCTAGGCGGAGTTGTGATAGGGTTGGCGATGAATTCTGTGCATTATTTTAACCAAGAGGATGGCTATGCTAGAGAATATCAAATTAGTAGAAGTGAGATCTTAGCAAAAGGAAAAGAGATTGCACAGGAAGTAATCAACCGGGTTAGAAAAACAAATGGCCTAGAAAATGTACCAATAGTCATTGCTCTTTATGAGCAAGAAAAGAGATCTTCAATTGTCCCGGGTAACTTTATTGCAAAGACTACAGTTAAACAGGGAACAAATAATCTTGGGAAATGGGAAGAAATCAATGAGGAGTATTATTTATTTCCATCAACAGAAGCAACAAGTGATTACCGAGATGATGCACAAATGTTTAATCGTTTTAAGCAGGATATTGAAGAATTCTTCCCAAATTATACAGGTGTAATCGGAAAAGCTTTCTATAAAAATGAGGAGCTTAATTATTTAGATATCGAAATTCCAATGCAGTTCTATGGAAAAGGAGAGGTCGTGGCATTCACCCAGTTTGTTACAGGGAAGGTCATGGAATACTTTCCAGATTACATTAATATTGAAGTTAATATTATGTCAACATCTGGTCAGGAAGCGCTAATTATAAAAGAGCCAAATCAAGAACAACCAACGGTCCATATCTATAAATAATGAATGTGATAATCGGAAAAGAGAGGATGACTTCACAACTACGTCATCCTCTTTATAGGTTCCTTATTTTTTAACCTTTCCAGTAAAGGCGTTCTTTTTGGTTAGGTTCGTAAGGAGCTACTTTGTTAGTTTTTATATGTTCTGCCTGTTGAGGTTGAGGATGAGAATTGCTTGATTCTTCTAGTGGAGGTTTAGAAGAGAGGGCCTTAATTAATTCAGATGTAAGTTCATTTCTCTTTTGATATTCGTTGAGGAATGCAGCAAGAGCAATAATGATACCTCCACCTATTAAAGTCGTAAAATAAGGGCCGAGAGAGCTTACTAGCTGGAGTAACATGAATTGTATTGAACCTCCATATATTTCTCTTTCAGTTTCAACAGCTTTTAATGCCATAGAAATATGGTTTATCAAACCGCCGACACCAAGGAGGATTAATAACCCACCAAACCCGACTAAAAATTTCTTCACTTTTTCACCACTCCTGACGAGATGATCTTGTCCAATTTTATCATAATTATGGAAATTGATCCAAAATTTGAGATCGATACAAATGAAAATTAAAAAACCATATCATGGTTTTTTTCTTACTGGAAGACAAAAATCTTCAAAAAGCACGTGTGAAAACACGAAATTTGCGAATTTAATTTTATGAATTTCTATGAATAGATATAATCTGAAATAGGATATAACGCCTATTTAATACGTTAAGATGAATAAATATGCAATTTTTGTTTTGTGTCCAATATGGAAATTTGTTTGCTTTGTCAAATTGTGTTACGATACTTAACGTGTTCTGCCCGTTGTCATCCGAGTAAACTATTTATATCAATCATCATGATGTTGCATAAACTTGCATAAGGATTTGGTGATAGCTGATTTAGGAGGTGAAGCAATCGATGGTAAACTCATTAACAGGAGCTACATTGTTTTGGTTGTTAGTACCTATGCCATTACTAATTTTACTTTCGTTAGTATCGTGTTTTACTGAAAGGAGAGGAAACGAATAATGGAAATTAATTTACCAACATTAACAGCAATAATTATTTATCTAGTTGTTATGCTCGTTATTGGAATAATTGCAGCAAAAATGACTAGTAATCTATCTGACTATGTTTTGGGTGGAAGAAGATTAACTGCAGGGGTTGCAGCATTAAGTGCAGGATCATCAGACATGAGTGGTTGGCTTATGTTAGGTTTGCCTGGTGCCATGTATTTGAGCGGTATGGGAGGAGCTTGGATTGCAATTGGATTGGCTATTGGGGCCTATCTGAATTGGCAATTTGTTGCAAAACCATTTAGAGTATATACAGAAGTTGCAAATGATTCAATTACTATACCCGACTTCTTTGAGAATCGCTTTCGTGACCATACGAAGGTTTTAAGGGTTATTTCAGCAATTGTTATTCTAGTGTTCTTTACATTCTATACGTCCTCAAGTCTTGTAGGTGGAGCTATCTTACTTGAAAGCTCATTTGGAATGGATTATCGATTAGCTTTATGGGTTGGTGCAGGTGTAATTCTTTCTTATACATTTTTTGGAGGCTTCTTAGCTGCTAGTTGGACCGACTTTATACAAGGTATCTTAATGTTCTTAGCACTAATCATTATTCCAATAGTTGTGGTTTCTGAACTTGGTGGTTGGAATGAAACAGTACAAAAGGTTGGAAGTATTGATCCATCCTACTTAGACATTACAACTGGGGCTACTTTTATTGGTGTTGTTTCTTTACTTGCCTGGGGACTAGGATATTTTGGTCAGCCACATATTATTGTTCGCTTTATGGGAATTAAGTCTACAAAAGAAATACCAAAAGCTCGTTTAATTGGTATGACTTGGATGATTGTTTCACTTTTTGGAGCTATTTTTATTGGATTTACCGGGATCGCATATTTTGCAGATGCACCTTTAGAAAATTCAGAAACAGTCTTTATCATGTTTTCACAGGTTTTATTCAATCCATGGGTAGCAGGTTTCTTACTTGCGGCAATTCTCTCAGCTATTATGAGCACAGTGGATTCACAATTACTTGTTTCTTCAAGTGCATTAGCACAGGACTTTTATAAGGCTATTTTCAGAAGGAATGCTAGCCAAAAAGAAGAAATGATGGTTGGAAGAATTGCTGTTCTTGGTATTGCAGTGATCGCCATCTTACTTGGATATGATCGTGAAAGCAAAGTTTTAGAACTAGTAAGTTATGCTTGGGCAGGGTTTGGAGCAGCATTTGGTCCTGTTATCATCTTGAGCTTGTTCTGGAAGCGTATGACGAGAAATGGTGCATTAGCAGGTATTGTTGTTGGTGCTGTAACAGTTATTGTTTGGAAACAGTTAACTGGCGGAATATTTGACTTGTATGAACTAGCACCTGGATTCTTATTTGCTTGGCTTGCAATTGTTATTGTGAGTTTATTAGGAAAGGCGCCTTCAGAAGAAGTTCAAAATGAGTTCGATACGTTTAAATCTGAACTAAGTAAATCTTAAGGATAAGAGCATCCCTCTTCTTTCATGAAGCGGGATGTTTTTTTATTGCTCAAGAATCAAAAAAATCTTAAACTGTGGAAAAGCATAAGGCAGCCAGCTCCAGCGAGCGTCTTATGCCTACCGGTTCTGTTTAAGGTGCTTGCGATTTTCTTAATGTTGATTAAACATATGTTATTTTGGTATCATCAGAGTATTGTGATTGTACGATTTTGTGGAGGTGAGTGTTATATGTCTAGAATTTCAACAGATCAAGTAAAGCATGTTGCAAACTTAGCTCGTTTAGCTATTACAGAAGAAGAGGCTGAGCTTTTTACAAAACAATTAGATGCAATTATTACGTTTGCTGAACAATTAAATGAAGTAGATACAGAAAATGTAAAACCTACATCCCATGTGTTAGAAATGAAAAACGTCATGAGAGAAGATGTTTCGAAAAAGGGATTAGATAACGAAGAGGTTATAAAAAATGCACCAGATCATGCAGATGGTTATATTCGAGTACCATCTATTTTAGAATAAAGGAGGGGACAAGCATGGCGCTATTTGATCATAAAATATCAGAATTGAAAGAACTTTTACATAAAAAAGAAATCAAGGTTTCTGATTTAGTTGATGAATCATATAAACGTATCCAAGAGGTTGACGATCAAGTTGGAGCGTTTCTTACATTAAATGAAGAAAATGCACGGACATATGCAAAAGAGTTGGATGAAGCTTTAGGTAGTCGAGATGAGTTTGGGCTATTATTTGGTATGCCAATTGGTGTTAAAGATAATATTGTCACAAAAGGATTACGCACAACTTGTGCAAGTAAGATTTTGGAAAACTTCGACCCTATCTATGATGCTACGGTTGTCAAACATCTTCAAAAAGCTGAAGCTGTCACAATCGGTAAATTAAACATGGACGAATTCGCGATGGGATCATCAACAGAGAACTCTGGGTTTAAACCAACGAGAAATCCGTGGAACCTAGAGACTGTTCCAGGTGGTTCTAGTGGAGGTTCGGCTGCTGCCGTTGCAGCTGGTCAAGTTCCTTTTACCCTAGGTTCAGATACAGGTGGATCGATCCGTCAGCCAGCCTCATTCTGTGGTGTTGTTGGATTAAAGCCTACATATGGACGTGTTTCACGATTTGGATTAGTTGCTTTTGCATCTTCTTTAGACCAAATAGGACCGATCACACGTACAGTAGAAGATAATGCATTCCTTTTACAATCAATCTCTGGTGTGGATGAAATGGACTCAACCTCTGCAAACGTTGAGGTACCAGATTTCCTTTCTGCTTTGACAGGAGATGTGAAAGGCTTGAAAATTGCTGTTCCTAAAGAATACCTTGGTGAAGGCGTCAATGAGGAAGTTAAGCAGTCTGTTCTTGATGCACTGAAAGTATTAGAAGGACTCGGAGCAACATGGGAAGAGGTATCATTACCACACTCGAAATATGCTTTGGCAACTTACTATTTACTTTCATCTTCAGAAGCATCTGCGAACCTATCTCGTTTTGATGGTGTTCGTTACGGTTATCGCTCAGATAATGCAGAAAACCTAATTGACCTGTATAAGCAAAGTCGTGCAGAAGGATTTGGTAATGAAGTAAAGCGTCGTATTATGCTTGGAACATTTGCATTAAGTTCGGGATACTATGATGCCTATTATAAAAAAGCACAAAAAGTACGTACATTAATTAAAAAAGACTTTGAAGACGTATTCGAGAAATATGATGTCATTATGGGACCAACAACTCCAACACCAGCATTTAAAATTGGTGAAAATGTAAAAGATCCAATGACAATGTATGCGAACGATATTTTAACCATTCCAGTTAACCTAGCAGGTGTACCAGGGATCTCTGTACCATGTGGATTATCAAATGGATTACCACTTGGTTTGCAAATTATCGGTAAGCATTTTGACGAAACTACGATCTACCGTGTTGCTCATGCGTTTGAACAAGCAACAGAACATCATAAAGCTAAACCTGAATTGTAAGGGGTGAGGAAACAATGGAATATGAAACAGTCATAGGACTTGAGGTCCATGTTGAGTTGAAAACAGATTCGAAGATCTTTTCGAGTGCACCAAATCACTTTGGAGCAGAGCCGAATACTAATACAACGGTTGTCGAGCTAGGTTATCCAGGTGTGTTACCTGTATTGAATAAAAAAGTCGTTGATTTTGCCATGAAAGCATGTATGGCTTTGAACTGTGAAGTAGCAACTGAAACAAAATTCGATCGTAAAAACTATTTTTATCCGGATAATCCAAAGGCATACCAAATTTCTCAATTCGATAAGCCGATTGGTGAAAATGGTTGGATCGATATTGAAGTAAATGGCGAAACCAAAAGAATCGGCATTACGCGTATTCATATGGAAGAGGATGCAGGTAAGTTAATTCATTCAAACGATGGCTATTCTTTGGTTGATTTAAACCGTCAAGGGACACCACTTATTGAGATTGTGTCTGAGCCGGATATCCGTACTCCAGAAGAAGCGTACGCTTATTTAGAAAAGCTTAAAGCGATTATCCAATATACTGAGGTTTCTGATTGTAAAATGGAAGAAGGATCACTACGTTGTGATGCAAATATTTCTTTACGCCCTGTAGGGCAAGAAAAGTTTGGAACTAAAACAGAGCTTAAAAACTTAAACTCCTTTGCTTTCGTCCAAAAAGGACTAGAATATGAAGAGAAAAGACAAGAAAAAGTTCTTCGTTCTGGTGGAGTAATTGACCAAGAAACACGCCGTTATGACGAAGCAACGAAGAAAACAATTTTAATGCGTGTAAAAGAAGGTTCTGATGATTACCGTTACTTTCCAGAACCAGACCTTGTTGAGCTATATATCGATGATGAGTGGAAGGAAAGAATTCGGGCTTCAATTCCAGAGCTTCCAGATGCGCGTCGTAAACGATATATTGAAGAATTTGGATTACCTGAGTACGATGCACAAGTGTTAACGATGACTAAGGAAATGTCCGATTTCTTTGAAGCGACACTTGCAGCTGGTGCGGAGGCAAAGCAGGCGTCAAACTGGGTTATGGGTGAAGTATCTGCCTATCTAAATGCAGAAGGAAAAGAGTTAAACGATGTGGCTCTTACTGCAGAAGGATTAGCTGGTATGATTAAGCTTATTGAAAATGGAACCATTTCGTCAAAAATTGCGAAGCAAGTGTTCAAGGAACTTATTGAAAATGGTGGAGATCCTGAAACAATCGTAAAAGAAAAAGGCCTAGTCCAAATTTCTGATGATGATACATTACGTAAATTTGTAAATGAAGCAATTGATGCGAATCCACAGTCTGTTGAAGATTTTAAAAACGGGAAACAAAAAGCAATCGGCTTCTTAGTAGGTCAAATTATGAAGGCAACAAAAGGACAAGCAAACCCACCAATGGTTAACAAGTTATTAATGGAAGAGATACAAAAAAGATAAAAAATAAAGAGAGATCTACATAATCCGTGGATCTCTCTTTTACATGGTATCGTTTTTTAAAACGAAATGAAGGACAATTCATAACAGAAATTTTATACTTGGCAGATGAAAGGGAGATTGTTAATAAAGGATACTTTTCTCTTAAGAGTTGAATGAGCCCTATATTGATTGTCTGCTTTCTTAAAATTGCAAACAGGTTTATACTTTGTAGATGGAAAATGAAGTGAAAAACTTTACTTTTATTATAAAACATGGTGATAATGGTAGTTGGGTTAAAATGTTTTGTACCCATGAAATTGGGAAACAATGATAATAGGGAATTTATTTATGATCAAAATAAATGATGTTGAATGTCATTTCACTAATAATAGGATGATGTATATATGAAAAAAGCTAGAATTATTTATAATCCTACCTCAGGCCGTGAGCTTTTTAAAAAGCATTTACCAGAGGTATTGCAAAAGTTTGAACAAGCTGGCTATGAAACCTCCTGTCATGCAACAACCTGTGAAGGGGATGCAACTCAAGCAGCACAAGCAGCTGGTGAACGTGGCTTTGACTTGATTGTTGCTGCAGGAGGAGACGGCACAATTAATGAAGTAGTCAATGGTATTGCTGACTTAGACGATAGACCAACACTTGCTGTAATACCAGTGGGTACGACCAATGATTTTGCACGTGCGATCGGTATCCCATTAAACAATGTGTTACAAGCAGTTGATGTAATCTTAGCGGGAGAAGCTAAAAAGATTGATATTGGAAAGGTCAATGATCATTACTTTATTAATATTGCTGGTGGTGGCCGACTGACAGAGCTTACCTATGAAGTGCCAAGTAAACTGAAAACAATGGTTGGACAGCTAGCCTATTATCTTAAAGGAATGGAAATGCTTCCGTCCCTTCGCCCTGCAGAAGTAGAGATTGAATATGATGGAAAGCTTTATCAAGGGGAAATTATGTTATTTCTTGTTTCACTTACAAATTCAGTAGGTGGCTTTGAGAAGCTTGCACCAGATTCAAAATTAGATGACGGTATGTTCGACCTGTTAATTTTGAAAAAAACAAATCTAGCAGAATTTATTCGTATTGCGGGCTTAGCGATAAGAGGCGAACACATCAATGATGAGCATCTTATCTATACAAAAGCGAACCGTGTAAAGGTGCAGAATAAAGATAAAATGCAGCTCAATTTAGATGGTGAATATGGTGGTTTACTTCCTGGAGAGTTTATTAATATGTATCAGCATATTGAAATCATCATGTCAGCAGAAAAAGTAAAGCAGATGGAAGAATAAAAAACTTGGCATACTAAAACGGCCAAGTTTTTTATCTTTTCAATGGACTATGGTAAAATAGTGAAAATTATTTGTACGAAAAGGAAGAACAACATGTCAAAAATTCAAGCACCTGTTTTGAAAAACGAATATTACGATGTCACCTTTGAAGACTTAACACATGAAGGTGCAGGCGTAGCAAAAATAGACGGATTCCCAATCTTTGTTGAAAATGCGTTACCAGACGAACGTGCCAAAATAAAGGTAATAAAGGTTAAAAAAGGCTTTGCCTTTGGTCGATTAATCGAGCTTTACGAACAAAGTAAAAACCGCATCAATGCACCGTGTCCAATCTTTTCACAATGTGGTGGTTGTCAGCTTCAACATCTTAGTTATGAAGGGCAGCTCACTTTCAAGAGGAAACAAGTGGAGCAGGTTTTAACGCGAATCGGTAAGCTTGATTTAACTAAAATAAACGTACATCCGACGTTAGGGATGAATGACCCTTGGAACTATCGGAATAAAGCGCAGGTGCCCGTTGGTGAACGTGAAGGCGGACTTGTTGCAGGCTTTTATCAAAAGAGAAGCCATGACATCATCGACATGGAAAGATGTCTTATTCAACAAGCTGAAAACGATGAAGTCGTCCAAGCTGTGAAGCGAATTTGTGAAGCTCACGGAATTCGTGCCTATAACGAAGAAGCTCATAAAGGCTGGCTTCGACACATTATGGTTCGTTACGGGCTTATCACAAAGGAAATTATGGTTGTATTTGTGACAAAGACAGCAGACTTTCCACATAAAAATGAAATCATTTCTGCAATCACAAAGCAGCTGTCACAGGTTAAATCTATCGTTCAAAACATAAATAACAAACGAACAAATGTTATTTTTGGAGAAGAGACAAAGGTGCTATGGGGAGAAGAGTATATTTACGATAAAATCGGTGATGTAAAATTCGCCATTTCAGCTCGTTCCTTCTATCAAGTAAACCCGGAGCAAACGAAAGTGTTGTACGATAAAGCCTTAGAATATGCAAGTCTTACTGGTCAAGAATCTGTTATCGATGCTTACTGTGGAATTGGTACTATTTCTTTATTTTTAGCACAAAAAGCGAAGAAGGTTTTTGGTGTGGAAATTGTACCTGAGGCAATTGATGATGCTAAACGAAATGCTGAGTTAAACGGGATTACGAATGCTGAATTTGCTGTTGGTGAAGCAGAAGTGGTTATTCCTGAATGGTACAAAAAAGGGAATAAGGCAGATGTGATTGTCGTGGATCCTCCTCGTAAAGGCTGTGATGAGGCACTGTTAAAGACTATTTTAGATATGAAGCCGAAAAAGGTTGTATATGTTTCATGTAACCCAGGTACCTTGGCAAGGGATTTACAGGTGTTGGAGTTAGGTGGGTATGAAACGGTTGAAGTGCAGCCGGTGGATATGTTTCCTCATACGACACATGTTGAATGCGTAGCGCAGTTAGTGCTTAAGTAATTATCTGCAATTAGCATTCAACCCTTGTGGAGACAGTCGCGTTGATTAGATGAATAAGTATAGTATTACTGTTCTTAAGTGGTAATATGTTATAAGAATGTCCCCCTAAGCCATGGTGTTCAAGGGGATTTTTTTCTTTATGAATCAGATTGATCCGAATAGGTTGATGGTGTACAAAATCTATGTTTAAAATTTTGAATACAAAAGGCTGAAAGAGTTCCAAGTTCCATATTGTTAAATATCGAGAAGAAATCCCAATAAACTGATTTTGCATTGGTTGCATTTATATCAGGTTTACCATATTTTTCATCTACCTGCTTATTATAAATCACAATATTGGTTGGCAAATTTTATGAATAATTGAAATTATATTGACAATAACATACTTAAACTTTATATTGATAATAGTTCTCACTATCAGTTATAAAAGGAGCAAGCATAAATGTCAAACATAATAAAGAAAAAACGATTTTTACTTATTACTATAATGTTTCTAATATTATCCTTGGCTTTATTTGGATGTTCAAGTGAATCAGTAGATAATTCAGGAGATACATCAAGTGAAAGTAATAATAGTATTACTTTTGCATGGCCTAGAGATATAGGTGGAATGAATCCGCATCTTTATAATCCAAACCAATTATTTGCTCAATCTATGGTATTTGAACCATTAGTCAGTTACCAGGATGGAGGGGAAATAAAACCACATCTAGCGGAATCTTGGGAAATTTCTACTGATGGAAAGGAATATTTATTCCACTTACGTCAGGATGTGAAATTTTCTGATGGCACAAGTTTTAACGCTGAGGTTGTGAAAAAGAACTTTGATGCTATTTTAAAAAATGTAGACCTACATAGTTGGTTAGGTTTTATTCCTAAAGTCGCTCAAACAGAGGTAATAGATGAATATACTTTTAAATTAATATTAAATGAACCGTACTACCCTACTATTCAGGAGTTAGCCGTTGTACGCCCGGTAAGATTTCTAGGAGATGCTGGTTTTCCCGAAGATGGGGATACATCCAAGGGTATAGTAAAACCTGTAGGAACTGGTCCGTGGGTATTGGATGAATATAAAGTAGATGAATATGCTATTTTTAAACGCAATGAAAATTATTGGGGTGAAATTCCCAATGTAGAAAAAATTAAAGTGAAAGTCATTCCTGATGCTGAAACACACGTACTTGCCTTTGAGAAAGGTGAATTAGATTTAATATATGGTGAAGGTGTTATCAGTTTGGATTCATTTAAACAATTAGAATCCACAGGTTCCTATGAGACTAGTGTTTCTGAACCAGTCGCTACTAGACAACTAGTTATGAATACGAATACAGAACAACTTTCAGATATTCGTGTCCGTCAAGCGTTACATTATGGCTTTAATAAACAAGCAATGGTTGAGGGAGTCACATCTGGATTAGAAGAACAGGCTGACTATATCTTGCCTACAAACTTCCCTTACACATCAGATGTAGATACGACAAAGGTTGAATATGATGTGGAGAAAGCGAAACAATTATTGGATGAAGCAGGCTGGAAGTTGCCAGAAGGCAAAACTATTCGTGAAAAAGATGGAAAACCACTTGAGATTGAGTTAATGTTTAACTCTGCTGAATCGATCCAAAAAACAATGGCTGAAACATTACAGTCTGAGTGGGCGGGATTAGGTGTCAAATTAAATATTGTGGGAGTTGAACTTACCACTCAAGTTGAAAGATTCAAAGCGAATCAATTCGATATGAATTTCTTTAGTAACTATGGTGCTCCGTATGACCCACATACTTTCGTAAATATAGTTGCTACAGAAGGGTTTGGCTTTAGAGAAGCAATTTCAGCTTATCCTAATAAAGAAGAATTACTGAAACAAATTGCTAAAGTTAAACAAACAACTGATGAAACTGAGCGTCAACAACTATACACGGAAATTTTAGGTTCATTACAAGAGCAAGGTGCTATTGTTCCTATTTCTTATATTAAGAAAATTGCAATCTATCAAAAGGATGTTTCTAATTTTACATTCCCTGCTAACCGAGACGAACATCCATTTACAGGAGTTAGTGTAGAATAGTAAGCAACAGGAGAGGTTTTTATGGGTACGTATATCTTAAAAAGAATAATCACAATTGTTCCTATATTTCTTTTAGCCACTCTACTGACATTTGGAATGATTCATCTATCTCCGGTGGATCCAGCTGAGGCATACTTAGCTGCGGCACATATTCAACCAACAGATGAGATATTGGCCCAAAAAAGACATGAGTTTGGTTTAGACCAACCTCTCTATATTCAATATGTAAATTCTATAATTAAGATAGTTCAATTTGACTTTGGTACATCTTATGTTACAAATAAGCCTGTTTGGGAAGAGATTTCCACCCGATTGCCAGCCACTATTCAATTGACAATAGGAAGCATCATAATAGCAATTATCGTAAGTGTCCCTATCGGGTTCTTAGCTGGTATAAAGAAGAACAGTGGAATTGACTTTTTTAGTCGATTCCTCTCTTTTTTTGGGGCATCCATACCTTCGTTTTGGCTTGGGTATTTATTAATTTTTTTCTTTTCTGTGAAACTAGACCTTTTCCCAGTAGAAGGTATAGGAACTTGGAAACATTTAATATTACCTTCTGTAACATTAGCTCTACCATTAATAGCTTTATATACTCGATTATTACGTGAAAGTGTTCTTGAAAACTTACAAGAGTCATATGTACTTTTTGCTCGAACGAGAGGAATTCATGAAAGAATCATAATGGGAAAGCATGTATTAAGAATTGCTATATCCCCTATGATTACTGGTCTTGGAATGAATTTAGGTAAACTGATGACTGGAGCTATAATTGTAGAGGCTGTCTTTTCATGGCCAGGATTTGGGAGATATTTCATTGAGGCTACTTTTAACAGAGATGTTCCTGTCATTCAAAGTTATGTCTTATTAGCAGCGGGTGTATTCCTTATATGCAACTTAATTGTTGATATTATACAAATGTATATTGACCCACGCATTTCTAGAAAAGGAAGGCAGTATCAATGATTGCAAAGTTTCGTGAAAAATTAAAAAGTCAAAAAGTGATTGTCATTTGTTCTCTAATACTTTGCGGATTATTTATTATCACCATCTTTGCTCCGTGGCTTGCACCTAATGATCCTATCGCAGTAAATTTAGCTCAAAAACTCCAATCACCCTCGGTGAACTACCCATTGGGGACAGACCATTTAGGTCGATGTATATTTTCACGTATCCTATATGGCGCTCGGATTTCGCTAGGTTTTGCTACGCTGATTTTTATTTCTTCCTTAAGCATTGGGATAGTCATTGGTGTCATTGCGGGATATAAAGGCGGTTGGGTTGATCAATTATTAATGAGGATCGGTGATGGTGTGATGGCGGTCCCAAATCTTTTGCTTGTTCTTGGTTTTGTTGGTATTTGGGGAGCTGGTCTTAAACAAGTCATTTTAGCATTAATTCTCGTTCAATGGGTTTATTATGCAAGGATAATAAGAGGAATGGTACTGAGCCTTAAAGAACAGAACTATATTACTGCAGCAAAAATTAGTGGTTCTTCACAGTGGAAAATTATAAAAAAACATATCCTTCCAAATGTACTTCCGCCGCTAGCAGTAATGGGAACATTAGAAATGGGATGGGCTATTATGGATTTATCAGCTATGTCTTTCTTAGGCTTAGGTGTGCAACCTCCAACACCAGAGTGGGGGGCGATGATTCATGAAGGAAAGTCATATATTAGAACAAATCCAACAGTTATGATTTATCCTGGCTTAATGATCATGCTAGTCGTAGTTACCTTCAATTTATTTGGAGAAGCACTATCAGAACGTTTTGGGATAAAACGCCGTTAATATAAAAGGGATGTTGCGTTATGAAACGAATTGAGCAAGAAATTTTAAATGTGAGAAACTTACATGTTGAAGTAAAAAGCAAAGAAGGTTATTCCACACTTGTTCAGGACATTAATTTTGGAATTGAAAAAGGGAAGGTATTAGGTCTTGTTGGTGAAAGCGGTAGTGGTAAAACAGTTACAAGTATGTCTATTTTACAGCTTCATGACAGGAAGAATATGGATGTTAAAGGGAGCATTACACTAAGGGGTAAGGAATTAAATGGTTTAGATAATAAAGAAATGCGGAAAATTCGAGGTAAGGATATTGCTTTTATTATGCAAAATCCGATGAATGCTTTTACTCCAGTTTTTACGATAGGCCATCAATTTATTGAAACGATTAAATCTCATACCTCAATAACTAAGAAGGAAGCAAAAGAACTTGCGATTAGTGTAATGCAAAGTGTAAATTTGCCAGAGCCTGATAAATTATTGAAAAACTATCCTTTTCAGTTGAGTGGAGGCATGCTTCAAAGGGTGATGATTGCTATGGCTGCATGCTTAAATCCTTCCGTAATTATTGCTGATGAGCCAACTACAGCACTTGATCTTCATAACCAATTATTAGTACTTCGACTTTTAGATAGAATTCGTTGTGAATATGGAACATCGATTTTACTTATTTCTCATGACCTAGGTGTTATTGCAGAAATGGCAGATGATGTTATCGTGATGCAACATGGAAGAATTATAGAAACAGCAAATGTGTTTGAGTTATTTGATAATCCACAACATGATTATACAAAAAAACTGTTAAGGACAAGGCCGTCCTTATACTTAGAAAAACAACCTTATACCTATAAGTTATAATAGAGGAATTGAATTTTTCAAGGGGTGATACCACCAATGAGCTTATTACAGGTAAAGCATGTAAATCATAGCTATAATTCTAAAAAGCTTCTAAAATGGAAGGATCAAACTAATAAAGTTCTTAATGATATTTCCTTTACTATTGAAGAAGGAACTTGTTTAGGCTTAATTGGTACAAGCGGAGCAGGTAAAAGCACCTTAGGAAAAGTGATTCTTGGTATTCAACGTCCACAACATGGACAGGTTTTTTTTCAAGGACATGACATTTATAGTGCGGATAAAATGTCCCTACGAAAAATACGTCGTAATCTACAAGTTGTTTTCCAGGACTCATATTCATCTGTTAACCCTCGTTTGACAGCTGAACGTATTATTAGCGAACCTTTAGAGAACTATGAAAAACTAACCTTAGCTGAACGAAGAAGTACGATTATTTCGTTATTGGAGCGAGTAGGTTTAAGTGAAAAGGATTTAAACAAATACCCACATCAATTTAGTGGTGGACAATTACAAAGGATTAATATTGCTAGGGCAATTTCTCTTAAACCAAAGTTAATCGTTCTAGATGAATCGGTTAGCAGTTTAGATATGGTTACACAAAGCCTAATCTTAGAATTATTAAAAGATTTAAAACAAGATTTTGGTCTATCTTATCTATTTATTACCCATGATATAAAAGCAGCTTTCTCAATTTCAGATAGATTGGGTGTACTAGAAAAAGGAGAATTAATTGAGCTTTTCGATTCAAAAGATCAGTTTTTTTACTCAAAGAATCCTGTCGTTTTACAAATGAGGGACTCCATTCTAGCTGAACACCCACGTTTTCGTTCAGTTCCAAGAGTGAAAGCATAGTACAAAACTAGGTGGTTTTTTAGAAAGGCTGTTTTCGTATACTTTGTTGCTATTAGTAACTTGAAGTAAACAGCCCTATATCAAGTATAGTGGCATCTTTTCTTCTTAGAAACGTACTTTATATCTACAAAACAGTGTATTCTAATAGAGAATTAGGTCAATTAGCAACAATCTTTCAGAAAAGAGCCTTTAGAAAAGAATGAATTAGTAGTGTCACAACATATTAAAATATGGTGTGACATTTTTATTGACTAAATGGGTTTAAAAAGAACATGTAAATTGAGCATTTAAAAGCAATCTCTATTGAAACGACTATCCTGAGCTAAACCAAGCAAGTGATTATTTAAAGAATTCAATTCGAGTTGTAAAAAAAGGCGGTCGAAATCATTTAAACCTAAGTTCAATATTCCAATATGGTTTACCCACAGATCACCGTTGAAATATATGAAAGAAAGGTAAGGAAAAGGAGGAAAAATGAAAATAAGAACCTCTTCTTTGACTATAAAGGGAACATCATCCTTTAGTAATCGACAATATTTGGTGCTTGCAATACCTCTGATCATTTCTGGAATATCGACACCGATATTGGGTGCTGTCGATACAGCAGTAGTTGGACGAACGCCTAATCCTTCTTCTATCGGAGGAGTAGCGATTGGTGCCTTAATTTTTAATACGATGTATTGGCTCTTTGGTTTTCTTCGTGTTAGTACGACTGGATTCACCTCACAAGCACAAGGGTCAAATAATGAAAATGAAACAGTATTAACGTTTTTACGACCCATGATCATTGCGGTCATTTTGGGCTTGGTTTTTATCATTTTTCAAATACCCATTTTACAGATTGCCCTCCATTTAATCGGAGCAAGTAAGGAAGTAACAGGATTTGCTTCAACATATTTTTCCATTCGGATTTGGGGTGCACCGTTTACGCTACTTAGCTATGTTATGATTGGCTGGCTAATGGGGTTGGGAAAGGTGAAATTGACGTTAGCTACCCAAATTTTAATGAATCTCTTAAATATCATACTAGATTTAGCTTTCGTTATCGGCTTAGGATTAGGTGTGGCAGGAGTTGCTTATGCTACGTTATTATCTGAATTAAGTGCGGTTCTATTTGGAGCGTGGGTAATTTTTCGAGCTAAGAAACTAAATCTAACTGGTATCAAAATTGGCATGTTGTTAGAAGCTGCGCCACTCATACAAATGTTAAAGGTCAATAGGGATTTGTTTTTGCGAACAGTTTGTTTACTTGCCATGACAGGCATCTTTACGGCAAAAGGAGCAAGTATGGGTGAAGTTACGCTAGCTGCTAATGCAGTTTTATTGCAAGTTCATTATTTGATGGCTTACTTATTAGGAGGCTTTGCCAATGCATCAAGTATTATAGTGGGAAGGGCGATTGGTGGGAAAGATCAATTTCTTTTTAAACGAGCCCTTTCTTTGTCAGCACAATGGGGATTTCTAACGGCAATTGTATTATCTTTATTTATCGCTCTATTAGGCGAGCAGGTGGTTTCCCTTTTTACAACGAATAATGAAGTAAAAGAAATGGCTGTCGATCTCTTAGTCTGGATGCTAATTTTTCCTTTTGTAGGATTTTGGGGGCTTCAATTAGAAGGGATTTTCTCAGGTGCAACAGAGGCACGTTTTATTAGAGACTCTATTTTTTTAGCATTATTCGTTTATTTGGTAGCCATTTGGTTATTCATTCCGCCCCTTCTTAATAATGGGATTTGGTTGGCCTTTATTATTTTTAGCGCGGGTCGTTCGCTCTTTTTGTGGTTATTCATTCCGAAATTAACTCGAGTAAAGTTTGGCTAAAGAGAAAGATTTACGGAGTGTTCCTATATTCTTTAATAAATCTTAATTAAAATTATTTGACAATAACACTCTGGTCATCCGGAGTGTTATTGTATTTTCTAAAGAAGAATTTGCGAATTGGCATGGTGGAGATTTGTGATATATTAAATAATTGTGACTACATACAATGTTGCCATTATGGTAGAAGAGGGTATTGGGTATACAGGATTCCTAAATAGGATAGTGAGTATATATAGAAATAGTAACCTTAGCTTAGATCGCCGTAGTCTTCCGATTTCAATTAATCTGAAGAAAAAATGAGTGAGATGCAGGTGAAAGTAGAATATGTGAGGAATTAATCTTATTTATGGCAAAGATATATGAATGGAGGGGAATTCAATGAGAAGGATTATTTTATCGACAGAGAGTGGGTCGGATTTACCAAGAGATTTAGCCGAAAAACATGCTGTTCAAGTGGTCCCGATGCACATCATCATGGATGGAACTGATTATTTAGATGGCTCTTTACCCATAAAGGATATTTATGACTATTATGAGCGCACAAAAAAAATACCGTCTACAGCTGCCACAAATGCTCATGAGTATCATGAGTTTTTTTCGAAGATAAAAGAGGATTTTCCTGAATGCTTTATTATTCATATTGGTTATACGTCAAAAGCATCTTCGTCTTTTCAAAATGCAAAAATTGCAGCTGAAGAATTTGAGGATATTTTGTTAGTTGACGCTTTAAATGTTACAGGTGGTTTAACGGCAATTGTAATGTATGCTGTTACTTTATTGGAAAAAGAGCCTACAATTGAACCTGCTCGCTTAGTAGAAAAGATAGAAGCTAAGGTCCCAAAATCAAGGTTGGCTTTTATTCCAGGAAGCTTAGATTTTTTAAGAGCTGGTGGACGTGTAAGTAATATTGCTTATCTCGGAGGAGCTTTATTAAAAATAAAGCCATGCATAGAATTAATTGACGGAAAGCTGGTTTCAACTAAGAAATATCGTGGGAAAATGAGTGGTGTTGCTGAAAAGCTTTTGAGAGATTATTTAAATGATTACAACATTGATAGAGGACAGATATATTTTCTATATTCAATTGGATTCAACGAAATGATTATGCAGCAAATGGATCAAATCGCCAAAGAGGCTGGGTTTGAACATATAAAATGGATCCAAGCAGGTGCTATGATTTCTACTCACTCTGGCCCGGGAGGCTTTGGGATTGCGGGATTAGAATATTAGGAATGATTTCATTAAAAATGTTCATGGCCTATGTTGTATGTTTTAATAAGAGATGCAAGCTCGTAGCACCTCCGTTGGATTGTAGCATTAATTCTGGATACGTGGAGGCAGTTGTGTAGCTTAAAAGATAGCTGAATTAGTGTTTGTTGCTTTTATAGCAGTAACTAATTTAATAAATAGGAGGTAATTGGATGGATAATAACGATATTTTAATTCGGTTGAGATATGCGTTGGAAATAAAGAATAAAGAAATGGCAGAGATATTTAAACTTGGCGGTGTGGAGGTATCCGTACCAGAAGTGATACAGATACTTACAAAGTTTGATGAAGAAGAGGATAATGAAGATCAAATAAAATGTACACACAGTATGCTTGATTCATTTTTAAATGGACTTATTATTTTTAAAAGAGGAAAACAAGAGCCTAAACAAGGTCAGGCTAATACACCAGAATCTTCTATAAAGATTAGTGAACATGTTAATAATCTCCTTTTAAAGAAAGTCAAAATAGCAATGGCATTAACGACAGAGGATATGCTGGATATATTTGATAACGCAGGATTAACAGTAACAAAAGGAGAACTAGGGGCCTTATTACGAAAAGCAGGTCATAAAAACTATATGGAGTGCGGAGATAAATTTGCTAGAAACTTCTTAAAAGGATTAGCTATTAAATACAGAGGATAACAGTAGCAAAGAATTCGACAGGTGATGACATGATACACACCTACTTAGGTGAAACAATTCGTTTTGATATAAAGTATAAAAACCGAACCTCCATAGGGATTTCGATTGATAGCTATGGCAATATTGAAGTTTTGGCACCGAAAAAAACACCAAATGAAAGTGTGTTTAGGCTGTTAGAGGTGAATTGGGATCTTATTCATAAAAAAGTAAATGAAATGAAGGATAGGCTAAATGGACCTCAAGAAAAGGTATATGAGGATAATGAGAGCTTTCTGTATTTAGGAAAGAGTTATCCCATAAAGATTATCCAAGATATAGATATAACGCAAGACCATGCTTTGTTAAAAGGTGAAAAGTTGTATGTATATGTGAAGCAGCGTGAAGATGAGAGATATAAACAAGCATTAAAACGATTTTACTACCAGCAGTGTAAATTACTAGTTGATAAAAGTATTTCTTCTTATCAGAGTAATTTCAAAACCAAACCACGTTCTATACGCATTTCAGATAGTAAAAATACATGGGGAACCTGTGATGCAAAACTTCAATTAACATTTAATTGGAGACTGGCAATGGCACCACATGATGTCATTGACTATGTAGTTGTTCATGAGATGTGTCACATGGTCCATCTAAATCACGACCGTTCCTTCTGGCGTCTAGTTGGAAAAATAATGCCAGACTACAAGGAAAAAGAAAAATGGTTGACTTTATCAAATTGGAAAATGACTCTTTAGGTGCAAATATGTAACAAACAAATACAGCTATAACAAATAGGGGAAGTGATTTAGGTTTGTCATTCACTCCCCCCTTATTTAATTAGGGCAGCTATCTTTTCAACACTATTGGTAAATTATTTAATTGCTTTGCTCACTTTCAGTTTCTTTCCTTTGATTGTTGCATTCTCCATAGCTTGTAAAACAAGTGAGCCTTTTCCATTAAGAATATCAACGTATGACATATTATCATGGATAGTAATAATTCCAATATCATCTGCTGTTACTCCTGGAATTTTCGCTATAGTTCCGACAAAATCTACAGCTCGAATCTTCTTCTTTTTTCCGCCACTGAAATGAAGTTTAATAATATCTTGGTTAATTCGAGCAGTTTTATTGTTCTTCACGACCCTGCGTCCACTTATTTTTTCTTCGAAGGCGGCTGTTCCTTTAGCAACTTCCTGATTTGTTGGAGCTTCCCTTACAGGTATTTCAAAGCCAATGTACTTTTCTATTGCTTTTATAAATTTCTCTTCATAGGGTGTCGCAAATGTAATGGCTTTTCCTGTATTACCGGCACGACCAGTTCTTCCTGTTCGGTGGACATAGCTCTCTTTTTCCATTGGAGTGTCATAATTGATGACAAGTGTAACATTATCAATATCAATGCCTCTTGCGGCAACATCGGTTGCGACTAGATAACGGAAATTACCCATTTTAAAACCATCCATCACAGCAAACCGATCCTCTTGCTCTAATCCTCCATGAATTTTTTCACAAGAATAATTGGATCTTTCCAATTCGGTATACACTGTATCTACGTTTTCTTTAGTTCTACAGAAAATGATACAGCTCTCTGGGTTTTCAACGATTGTAACGCTTTTAAGAAGTGAAATCTTATCTCCCTCTTTAACTTCGATTAATTGATGTTCAATACTATCTGTGGTTATCGCTGTTGCTGCAATTTCGATATTAATAGGGCTTTCCATATATTTATGACAGAGAGTTTCAACATCTTTAGGCAATGTAGCAGAAAATACCATCGTTACTCTGTCTAAAGGAAGCTCCTTTATTATCGTTTCTACATCGTCAATAAACCCCATATTAAGCATTTCATCAGCTTCATCAATTATAAGATACTTTACTTGGTCTAAAACAAGGGTCCCTCGTTCGATATGGTCCATGACACGTCCAGGTGTACCAACGACAACATGATTTTTTTGTTTTAATTCTTCTTTTTGTTTCGTAAAGGGTTCTTTTCCATAAACGGCCATAGCTTTAATCCGCTTTAACCTTCCGATATTCGTTATATCCTCTCGAACTTGAACAGCAAGCTCCCTTGTAGGTGTAAGGATTAATGCCTGTGGTTTTTTTTCTTCCCAGTTAATCATCTCGCAAATCGGTATACCAAAGGATGCAGTCTTGCCACTACCTGTTTGAGATTTAACTACAAGATCTTGATTTTCCAATGCTAATGGTATTACTTTGTTTTGAACATCTGTGGGGGTTTCGTATTTTAACACAGAAAGTGCTTTTTTTATTTCCTTGCTTAAATGGTAATCCTCGAAACTTTTTTTACTCATGAATTGACCTCTTTTTTTAGTATTATCCGACTTATGAATAGGATTCTCTTAAAAAAATCATCATATGCAAAATCTGAATATGGTTCATTATACTTGAAACGTCAAACAAATCATCTTTTATTTTAAATTTTATAGCGACAATTCCTATATTTTCACTTTTAGAATAATGGTATATGACATTTATCATACTCATGTACATGATACATGCTACTAACAAGTCCATAATTTTTCGTTTATAATTCATATAAGCACACATAACAAGGAAGGAAATTTCAAATAAAATGAACTTACAAAATACGAAAACTTTAAGAAAACAAGTTGCTCCATTTGAAAAAACAACAACAATGAAAAGTACATGGCAGATCATCAATACAGTCGTTCCATTTATTACACTATGGTATCTTGCCTATATATGTCTGTCCGTTTCTTATTGGTTAGCATTAGTGCCAATAGTGTTAGCTGCCGGATTTTTGGTAAGAGTTTTTATTATTTTTCATGATTGCACACATCATTCCTTTTTTAAAAGCCGTCGCGTCAATCGAATAGTTGGAACAGCTATGGGTGTTTTAACTTTATTCCCTTTTGATCAATGGGGGCATGAGCATTCTATTCATCACGCTACAAGTGGTAATCTAGATAAGCGTGGTACAGGAGATATTTGGACACTTACAGTGGATGAGTATTTGGCAGCACCGCTTAAACTTCGTTTAGCATATCGTTTTTATCGTAATCCTTTCGTTATGTTTGGATTGGGACCAATCTATGTTTTCCTTCTAAAAAATAGGTTTAATCGCAAAGGGGCCAGAAAGAAGGAACGCTTGAATACTTATTTGACGAACGTTCTATTCGTTGCATTAATTGGATTGCTCTGCTTGACAGTTGGATGGCAGTCGGTGCTTTTAGTACAAGGATCTATTTTCTTATTATCAGGGTCACTAGGTATCTGGCTGTTTTACGTTCAGCACACTTTTGAAGATTCTTATTTTGAGGAAGATAAAGAATGGGAATATGTAAAGGCCGCTGTGGAGGGAAGCTCCTTCTATAAGCTTCCAAAATTTATCCAATTCTTGACAGGGAATATTGGTTATCACCATGTTCATCATTTAAGCCCAAGAGTACCAAACTATAAATTAGAAGAAGCACATAATAATACACCGCCCTTACAAAACGTACCAACAATTACACTTGCTACAAGTTTAAAGTCGCTCCGTTTCCGTTTATGGGATGAAAAAACCAGGAATTTTGTGAGCTTTAAAGATGTCAAAGCGTTAGCTAAAAAAAGAGTTTCTGTTCAAGTTAAACCTGAACTGTAACTTTACTAATAAAGAGCTCCCCAATATTTATGGGGAGTCAGTGTGTAGACAAAGTGAAATTACTAACCCTTCAGACTGATTGCTGACGCTTGCCTTTCGAGGCACGAAGCCTTGAGAGGAGCGGAGTTACCGGGTTGGTAATGTGCACCGCAGCAAGGTGAGTAACGAAGAAAGCGAGCGTTTGTCAACAGTCTGGCTCCCCATTATTTATGGGGAGTTTCTGTTTAATAGTAGCTTCCAGAAGGAGAGAACTTAAATGATTCGAATTGTCATTGCTGAGGATCAGGAGATGCTGTTAGGTGTAATAGGTTCCCTTCTTAATTTGGAAGAGGATATGGAAGTGGTTGGTCGGGCTAGGAATGGAGAAGAGGCCGTTACTCTTGTGTACCGATTGCAGCCTGATGTTTGTATCATGGATATAGAGATGCCTAAAATGAGCGGACTAGAAGCAGCTGATGCTTTAATGCCAGCGGGATGCAAGGTGATCATTTTAACGACATTTGCTAGGAATGGTTATATAGAACGTGCACTAAAAGCAGGTGTCAGTGGTTATTTATTAAAGGATAATCCAAGCACGGAGTTAGTCTGCTCGATCCGTAGCATTATGGATGGAAAACAAATTTACTCCCCCGAACTAATGGATGTTTCCAGAGATAGCAGACTTGGAACAGAAGTGTTAGAACTGTTTGACGATGGTCAGCCTATAAATAAAACCTCTAATGGACCAAGAAATAAAAAGGGAACTGTGAGGAATTATTTTTCAGCAATTATTGATAAAATAAAGGTACAGACTGGTTAGATATATACTTTTGGTTCAGCATATTATAACGACCTGCAAAATAAAATGATCCCACAATTTGTGGTGTTCGTGGCAAAGATAGATTAGATAGTGAAAAGGACCTTCTTTTGGTATTAAGAGAGGGTCCTTTTTCCTTTTATCCTAGTTTTGTGGAATGTTGGCGAAATTTGTCTAATCGAAAATAAACAGTAGGAAAACGTAAATAAGTTATGATAATCGTTAATAAGTTCCTAGATAAGAAAATATCAAATCCAAAATAGTAAATAACGCTAAGTTCTTAGCAAAGAGAGAGTTTCAATATCTGTTGATTCACACAATCAAACCGAATAACCCCTCTTAGCCTTTCATAATATGTAACGAAAGGGGGCTTTAGGACATTGAATGGTGATCATCGTAATGGTAATGGAAACAAAAAAGATGAACAATTAGATCAGTATAGGGTTGATGATAAAGGAAAAAAACTAACAACAAATCAAGGGCTGAAGATATCCGAGGATGAGTTTTCCTTAAAAGCCGGTGCACGTGGACCTACTTTAATGGAGGATTTTCATTTTCGTGAAAAAATGACACATTTTGATCATGAACGAATTCCAGAACGGGTCGTTCATGCGCGTGGTTTTGCTGCCCACGGCGAGTTCCAAGTATATGAATCGATGAAAAAATATACAAAGGCAAAGTTTTTACAAAATCCAACTGTAAAAACACCTGTGTTTGTAAGATTTTCTACTGTTGTTGGTTCACGTGGTTCTGCAGAGACGGTTCGTGACGTACGGGGGTTTGCAACAAAGTTCTATACGGAAGAAGGAAACTATGATTTAGTTGGGAATAATATGCCGGTTTTTTTCATTCAAGATGCAATCAAATTTCCTGATTTGGTACATGCAATTAAACCTGAGCCACATAATGAAATTCCACAGGCATCATCCGCTCATGATACGTTCTGGGATTTTGTAGCGAATAACCAGGAATCAGCTCATATGGTAATGTGGCTAATGTCGGATAGGGCAATACCAAAGAGTTTTCGGATGATGGAAGGATTTGGTGTACATACCTTCCGTTTTGTAAATGAGGATGGAAAGGCGTATTTTGTAAAATTTCATTGGAAGCCTAAACTAGGAGTGCACTCGCTTGTTTGGGATGAGGCTCAAAAAATAGCTGGAGAGGATCCTGATTTTCATCGTCGTGATTTATGGGAGAATATAGAGCTAGGCAATTTTCCTGAGTTCGAATTAGGTGTCCAGATTATTGATGAAAAAGATGAGTTTAAGTTTGATTTTGATATTTTAGATTCGACTAAAATTTGGCCTGAGGAAGTTGTTCCGGTAAAAATGATTGGGAAAATGACTTTGAATCGAAACGTTGACAATGTATTTGCCGAAACAGAGCAAGTAGCCTTTCATCCTGGCCATATTGTACCTGGAATCGACTTTACAAATGATCCTTTACTACAAGGCCGGTTATTTTCTTATACAGATACACAACTAATTCGCTTAGGGGGACCTAATTTTCACGAAATACCAATTAATAGGCCGGTTTGTCCTTTCCATAATAATCAGCGAGATGGTTACCATCGCCAAACAATTAACGTGGGAAAGGTAAGCTATCATAGGAATTCATTAGCAGGGAATACTCCTGCACCGGCTAGTCCTGCAGAAGGCGGATTTGTCCATTATCAAGAAAAAGTGGAAGGACGTAAAGTTCGTGCAAGAAGTGAAAGCTTTAAGGACCACTTCTCTCAGGCCGCTCTTTTCTGGAATAGTATGAGTAAGCCCGAAAAGGAACATATTGTTGAAGCGTTCAGGTTTGAGCTTGGGAAAGTGACGAGTCTCTCTGTTAGACAGCAAGTCATCGAAATGTTTGCAAACGTTAGCCTTGAACTATCAAGAGCCATTGCTGAATATATTGGAATATTACCGCCAAAGGATGGGGGATCACCTACCACAAAAATATCTTCTGCATTAAGTCAACTCAATACCAAGAAAAAGCCTAACACCTTAAAGATAGCCGTTATCCTAACAAGTGGTTTTGATGGGCCTGATGTAAAATATGTGTTAGACAGCTTGAAATCTCATGGAATACAGGTTCAAATCATTAGTGAACAGCTTGGGTTTGTAAAAGGTACTGGTGGAGTAGAATTAGAGGTGGATCATACTTTCTTAACAACTAAGTCAGTTCTTTTCGAAGCAGTTTATATGGTAAGAGGGAGTCGCAAAAGCAAAAAGTTCAATGTAGATGCGGCAAACTTTATCTATGAAGCATTTACTCACTATAAGGCGATTGGAGCAACCCATGAAGGAAAGCAATGGCTGGAAGTGAATAACATTGGTGATGCTGTAGGTGTTGAGATGGCAGATGATATGGAATGGTTTGTAAAGGAGTTCATAAAAGCAATTTCGGCTCATCGACATTGGGAACGTCAAATAGTTTAAGAGCGAAACACCCCCTTATGTAAGGGGGTGTTTTCATTTGGTCGCAGATTAACAAAAGTGTTTTCTATATTTTTCGAAATTCATAAAATAGGTTAGTTAACTTTTTTAATATAACTTTTAGAAGATGGTTAGTTATATAACTATCTTGTTGGTAGAGGCGGAGAAAGATGTTATTAAACGATAAGAAAAATTTATATTAATTCATCCTTGTTTCATAAGTTGAAATATTAATATTTCGAAATAAATTAAAGTAATATTTCAAATACTTTAATAGAAATATATTATCATTAATATAATAATTTTTGAAGATTCACTAGACGAAATTTCATAATATAAAGTATGATTATAACAAAATATGTAAGAGTATATAAATAGTTGTCTGAATAATTAAAAATTAATATTGCTAATCACATCGGAGGTCATATGAAGTTTAAAACAAAGCTCTATATGAGCATAGGATCACTATTGCTGCTCATTTCATTTATTGTTGTGATACTAATGGGCATGCTTGAAAATTCAACAGTTAATATGAATGTAGTTGTAAATGATTTAAATAATAGAATTAATTTGGCTACAAATATAAAGTACGAGACTGCAAATATTGGTAGACATTTAAGGGAACTTACTGCCATTAATCAGTCATCCACAAGCAATAGAGAGGTACTTAATGCTTGGGAGGAGTCGCAGATGAACTTAAAGCAGTCGTTGGAGGGACTTGAAGATATTGATTCTCAAGAGAAGTCCAAAGAATTAATTGTAAAGTAT
>JAPSLU010000211.1:0-896 GCA_031180405.1 Bacillus sp. (in: firmicutes)
TAAAAAAACTCATATTTCTAGTAGTAATTGCTGCTAAGGTGACAAAAAATAAAAAACCTGCAAATAAAAAAGGTGCATTTTGATTTTTTAAGTGCTGACTATATTCGTAAAAGTGGAATAGAAAAGGTACTGGAATTAATAAGATAATATAGTTCAAATATTTCATATTTTGTCTCCTAAGGAAAAGTATATCAACTATATATATTTTATCACTTATGTTAATATATGGTAATAAATAATCTATTTAATATTTCAGTCACAGTATCTGCTTATTAAACTATCTGTCTCTTTAGTGAAAAGGAGATTTTTACCTTTTTATATTAGCTATTTTAATTACACTATAATAAACAACCCAAAATAGTAGAATGATAAATACTGAATAATTTTTTTTATCCTCTGGCAATAAAACTAAAGCTAGAATAAATAAAAAAACATTAGGAATTAGTAAAATCCAATATAATTTCCGTTTGGTCATTTTTTAAATCATCTCCTTTTGTATAAAAAATGCGATACCTCCTTATTGAAGTATCGCCACACGATAGGTAGACTCTGTAATAACTTATTGCAGATTCGTTAAAAATGATTGGACATAATTTCGAAATGACTTGTTTCCTTAATATAGCTGCTACATTGAATAAGATTATCGATACATACAACAGAAATAATAACTTTTCACAAAGTAGCGACCCCTTTTTTACTTAGTCACCAAATTCGCTTTCTTCGCCCCCACAAAAATCGTAACAAGGATACTACAAATACTAATAATAGCACCTAGAGCCCCGTTAACAATTACCCAAATGCTAGGAATCATAAAGCCTACTAGAACAAGACCTAAAAACCCAAAAACGAAAAATACTTGATAAATAGCAGAAATGATTCTTAGTACGAGAAGATTA
>JAPSLU010000211.1:906-7910 GCA_031180405.1 Bacillus sp. (in: firmicutes)
CTGGTTCATCGAATGAAACAGTATTAGGGCCTGTTGGATATTTAGCAGCTAATAATAAAGCTGTAATAGCTAATATCAAAGTGATAAACACCATAGAAAATCTTTTTACCATAACAAATACTCCTTTTTAGTCTTTACTCTAAAATATAAACTTAGTAGCTTGCTAGGTGCTTAAGTGTGAGACTCCTGCAGGAAGGTGAGACCCAATTTACACTGAGGGAGGATCGACACCTACCACGCAGAAAGCAAACAATGCACATCTATCAAACTAACACCTAATTAAAGGCAACAAAATTGAGCACTATCACAATTTTTCGTTTAGTGCATTTTACACAACCTTGAGGTTTAAAGGACCCCATTTATACACAAAGAGACGCCAAATGCAGAAAGTTGTACTCTTTTTAGATTTATGTAAAATAATGTTTAAACGGGACGAATAAACTCTCCTTGAATAGGCTCTAAACCATTCTCAAAACGAATACGAATGGATTGACCATTTGCGTAATGAGGTGAATTCATTACTTGAAAATGCAAATGAGGTTCAGTCGAATTACCTGAATTTCCACAATGCCCTATCAACTGTCCACGCTTTACAGACTCTCCCTCTTTCACAAGGATAGAATTTTGTTTTAAATGTGCTAGCATACTATATTCATTGTTTTGATGTTCGATGACAACACAGTTTCCTTCAGGCTGGCTTGCATTTGTTTCGCCAATTTCATTATCTTTCATTCCATCGATTATTTTTACAACCTTCCCATCTGCTGGTGCGATGATCTCTTTATTAAAGGCATAATAATTTTCTTTTTTGTCCATAGAACCATTGTAAGATTGGCCATCCTTCACGATAATTAAATCATACGCATACCTTTGAGCTTCATGGACATAATGATAATTAATAAATTGATTTGTGCCTCCCCAAAAAACAAACCATTCTTCCTTTATCGGCATAATATAACTATTCTTCGTATATTGTCGGTCACTTTCCGGATAGGTAACAAATGGTGCAAGATATAATCCATGAATCGTGTTACTGCTATCAAACGCAACACTTATGATTTTTTCTCTTTTACTATCTAGCCACAAATATTGCGTTATATTGTTAGTTAGGCTTGTGCTCATTTCTAACGTATAGCTCTCCACGCCACTATTAAAGGACTCTCCAAACTCAATAAATTGCTCGAGTGATACTAATTTTTTAAACTCCTCAGTTGTTTGAGCATAAATGATTGTAAACTCTTTATTTAAGAAGTTATATCCGAAATCTTCAGGTGAGACAATGAATGTATTTCTTTCTGCCATATAAATACCTCCTCATTCTTTATCTATAATACGAGTGAAAATGGGAAAAGTTTCTAGAAATTAACCTTAATTTAACAAATGTTGTGGTTGTTCCTTTGCTGGCCAGTACTTTTGATAAATAAAAAAAGCTACCATTATTGATGGCAGCTTGATATATAAGTAAAAGTACATATTAATTTAATAGTAATTCTCTTCTAATTAAGTTAACGACAATTAAATAGATATAAACCGGAGTTAAGATTGTGACATAGGGGGCCAGCTCATTTAATGGTATATCAAGGCATATAATAAATACTACACCTACAATGCTATAAGTAATAAATGATAGGATAAGCTTATATTTCCTGGAACTTATTTTACATATTTTTAACAAGACATCATTGATTAAGGTTGTTGGGAGTCCTAATATTAGATAGATCAATCCAAAGAAGAGAGGATAGAACCAAAAAATATGTAATGTAAAACCATAATTATCAGGTGAAAAGAATTCAGGATCAGTAAAAAAATTAGTGATGAAAAGTATAGCTACTGAGACTGGAGATGAAATAAGAATAGCTAGAAGAATTTTATTTAAATAGCTCATTTTCGTACTCCTTTTTTAAATTGTAATCCTTTGATATATTATAATATATTTCCTAAACACTTTTCCCTCTTTTTGAGATTGGAATCCATTGTTTAATATCCCCAGTCATCAACACGCCAACGATCACTTTTACTATCCCTTATTAATATCCACTGCCAATCGGATTGAGTTGAGTTTGGCTCGAAACTTCCATCGCCCCCGGAAGAATTTACTTCAAAGTTAGATAATAATACCATTACATTTTCTTCTTTTATACCGTTCGATGATCCTTTGCCATATTGTAAATAATCTTTAATAAGTCTATCTGATTTGCTTTCCGAATACCATAATTCCGTAAGCTTACATCCTTGAAATGACATGAATTTTTTCTTAACACTTCCTATTGCTTCATCGATTTCCTTCTCAGTAAACTTAGTAGATTCACCAATACTTACTTGAACATTATTGGTTTTACCAATTTGGCTATATATCAAAATTGACAACAAAACGACTATTATACTAAAAGAAAATATGGTCTTTTTCATATTAAGCTCCATTACTAGTTTAGATTTGTTGGAAAATGTTTTTTTACTAGACAAGGAGAATTACTCCTATTTTTTCTTCAATAAACTCAAATGTATCATGAATTACCTTTCCACGATAAACCTGGTGTTTCATTCAATTTTTGTATTCTCTTTCTTAACTTTTTGTCTTACAAAACCTAAATATCGAGTTCCTTGAAAGGTTAACATCCCAATGTCATCTTCGGAGAGTAAACCATACTCTTTTCCCGAAACATGGAACTCCAAACGGTCACCACTTTCGAACTCGAAAGTTACAAAGTATTTTGTATGTGTGCTTGAAGAATGATGGTGATGGTCATCATGATGATGCATATTTGTACGTCTGGAAACATCTGCTCGCTTTGATGTAACGATAGCTTCTACACTTAGTCTTGGAGACTGCTCATTTTTCTGCCACTGACCAATCCCTTTGAAAGCTGAAAATAATATTCCACCAATAACGAATACAAAAATAATGCCAATAAAAATAGGGGCGATTTCAAACATAGGATCATCCATGAAAAAGGGGTCTAACATGTAAAAACTCCTTCCGTACAACTTCAAGTAAATTACGCTTGTAAAAATGGATAAAAGTAGGACCTGTTAATTGCTATGCTTATTGAAGCAAAGTGAATACCCAAATGATCATATACATTGGAATAGCAACAATAATCATCCCTGCAAGTAAATAGCAAATCGACCTTATAAAAAATTTGAATGTGTCGTATATAGCACCTGCTAAGTCATCAACAAATCTCACTTTTAAAAGATACCTCCCACATATAGTTTTAAATTTGTTCATTCTATTTTAGCATTATTTTCCTTTTTAGAAACTATTCAGTTCAATAAAAAATGCGTTACCTTTTGTGGTCACGCAAATTTTCAAAAACTACTCCCAAACTTTGTCTAATTTATCCGAATAGAAATCAATTGCCTTTTTATAACTTATTATTTCAGCGTCATTTGTTGTCTCAATTAAGCATTTTAGTAACAGCTCCATCGCTTTACTATGCTCGTTTAAATTATATAAGGTCATCGAATAGAAGGTTTTCATTGCTCTATTAGTAGGGAATAATTCAATTGCTTTTTGAAAAGTCTTTTTTGACTTTTCATATTCTCCTAATGTTCTATATGTACTACCTAACCCTAAAAATGCTCCTTCAAGTTCCTCTGAGGACAAACCTAGCTTGATTGCCTTTTCGTAAAAAGGTACGGCATTTGCTTCTTCACCTAATACGTCAAAACTCCAGGCGCATTGATAGTTAATTGTGCCATTATCGGGGAACTCCTGTACCAATTTTAGAAGTAATTTATTCGATTCTTTATAATTTCCTTTTTCTCGTAAATTGATCGCTTTCTCTAATTCCCTTTCCATCACACTCTTTCATCTCCAATGCGCTATCAGATTATTGATTATAATTTCTTTTCAAAAAAGGCTAAGGATAATTGTTCATTTACACTAACTTCTTTAATAAGTTGAAATCCATTCTTTTTATAAAAATTTACGGCCGGTGTATTTTTAGAACCAGTTGCTACTTTCATTATTTCAGACTTGAAATTGCTTTCAATAAAATTTAAAAGCAGCTGAGCGATTCCTTTTCTAAAGTGTTTTGGATGGACGATTAATCGATGTATATCAATTTCCGCATCGTTCGCTTTGAAAGACAAAGCACCACATAGTTCTTCATTTTCATAATAGCCAATGAACGTTTCCTCGCAATTTTGCAATGTATGAACAGTATCCTTTAATGGTGGTATATCATACGAGCCTATTATTTCTGCCTCTACCTTATATGATGGTATTTGAATGTTTAAAACGTCTTCAGCGTGTTTTCTATTTGTAATGTCAATTGTTTTTATCATTGGAACTCCTTATTTAATTATTTTTATGCACAATCTGTATAAGTGATTTTTAACAAGGCTATTGCTTCATATTCGGGAATAGTAGTGAGATGGTAAGCCCAGAACCAAGCTCTGATTTTGCATCCAACTGTATAGCTAAATCATTAGCCATTCTGCTAACTAAAAAGAGTCCCATACCTGTTGCTTCTCTTGTATAAGTACCTCTCCTTCCAGTAAAGCCCTTATCAAAAATAAATGGTAAATCTTCTTCAAATACGCCAGGACCATTATCACGAATATGCAAAATGATTTTATTACCCGCTTCATCATGAACTGTTTCAAATTGTAATATTGGATGATCCTGATTTTGTGCAGCGTGCTTCGTACTATTAGCGATGATTTGTTCTAAAATAAAAGCTAATCCTTTCCGGTCAGAGAAGATTTCCGCCTCATCACCTTTGAACTGTATTTGAAAACCTGCTTCATCTAATATTGGTTGATGGTTTTCAATTGTCTGTTTACAAAAAGCTAGTAAGCTTATAGACTCAAAAATGTAGTCCTTATGAGCAGCCCCTAATCTTGCAAAATAGAGGATGCGCTCTACATCTCCAAGCATCTGCTCTCGAATATGGAGCATACGCTGTCGAACAAGGGGAGACATTTCGTCACTGCGGTTATCTAAAATTAGTGTCATCAATGACAGAGGCTTTTTAATTTCGTGAACCCAGCCTTCGATATAGTTTTCATACTCGTTCAACTCAATAACTTGCTCATTAAGCTCCGCCTGATAAGCTCTTATGGCACTCCCTATTCGACGGATAAAAGGCCAATGTGTTCTAGGAGATACCTTGCATAATATTTCTTCATTCGTCTCAGTCGCTTCTAATAAAAAATTTTGAAAGGCAGCTTCTATGATTTTTTGCTTTCTCATGATTATGAATATAGACATCGATATCATCGCTAGAGTAAAAACGATCATTAACCCTACTAACACCTTAAAGGTTTCTGGGTAAGCCAACCAGGCTAAAAAGCTAAATAGGAAACATGTAGCTAAGAAAATAAGAAACCATAGCTTATAAGCATTAAAACTATCATAGATTTGCTTTATCCAGTTCATCGTTCTTCTTGCCCCTTAAGTCTATAACCTTGGCCCCGCACTGTTTCGACTTGATTTTCCAGATTTAATTGTCGCAGTGTTTTTCGTAAGCGGGTTAGATTTACTTGTAATGCATTTTCATCAATATACTGGTCTGTTCCCCATAAAAGCTCACTCAATGTAGACTTTGATACAACGTCAGGTCTATTCTGTACTAAAGCTAATAAAATTCTGCCTTCATTAGCGGATAATAATAATGATTCAGTTCCCTTATACAAAGTAAAGGTATTTGGGTCTAGCAAAAAATTGCCACCATCTATTAAGCCGGGCTGTCCCGCAAATCTTCTAAGCAGGTTTTGAATGCGTGCTAGTAATCGATCTCGATTACATGGCTTTGTAAGATAATCATCTGCACCTAAATGAAGACCATGTAATTCATCTTGTAATTTATCTCTGGATGTAAGGATTAATATCGGACCAATTCCTTTTGATTTAAGACTTTTGCAAATTTCAAACCCTGATTGTTCCGGTAAATTGATGTCTAATAAGACTAAGCCAGGTGCTAAAGCGACAATTTTAGGAATGATTTCATGGAAGTCATCAATTGCTAACACTTCATAGCCTGCTTTTTGTAACATATCCATTAACTCTTCTCTTAACAATGAATCATCTTCAACAATTATGATCCTCGCCACTTCAGCACCTCCTTCGATGTAATATTTCATAGTTCCTTAATCTATGTTAGGCTTCCACCGCAATTTATCTATTTCATGATCTGCCGAACGGGCAACTGCTACTCCATAAATCACAAAAATGACGATGACAATACATGCAAAGGAAAGGGCAATAGGGTAAAGTAACGCATTATCTTTAAAGTGAATAATAAGAAATGAGACCATCGCTCTTATCCCAACAGCACCACTCACGCACGCAAGAGACATAGGTAAAACAAAGGTGAGCAATACCTGTCGATGCATCGACTTTTTCATTTGGTTACGTTTTGCCCCTAACATCGAAAGCGTTACATAGCGTTGTCCAGTCTGCTTCATCTGTGTCAAAAATTGTAAAGCCAATAACGTACAAGCAATAATCAAGAATAAGAATCCCATATATAAGACGGTATAGCTTCCGGCAACAACATAGAAGAGCTGGCGTCCAAAGTTTTGTAAATAACTTTCAAACTTGAAGCCGGCAGATTTTAATACATCTCTAGCCTCCATCATGGGGGTCATTAAACCTTGTTCGTCTTGTAGCCTATGCGGAATGCGAAAATTCCAATATGACACATAGGTTTCCATATCTAATAATTGTTTAAACATATCGTCGGGGACGATAAATGCCGAAAAAATTGGTACAGAGCGGTCTGCTACTAATCCTCTCATTGGCAGGGAGGGGCGTATATAGATTGCTTGGTCATGAATGCTCATCAAGCTTTGCCCTTCTTTAGCAGCCTTTTCAAGGATTTGATCTAGTACAGGCATGCTTTCAAGATTCTTCATAGGCATAAAATCTGGATTAAAGTATAAAGCAATTTCATTTGATTGCAGATTCAGAGGTTTTTCTCCGATCGCCTTTAAAAGCCCGTTATAAGATGATTCAGGAATAAGGTAAGGTGTTCTTGTATCCATCTCCAGAACTC